>JAHJAP010000059.1 GCA_018813805.1 Patescibacteria group bacterium | reverse complement strand
TAATTATAATTTTAAAAATAATTATATTCTAGCTGACTATAAACCAACAAATAAAGAAAATAAAATTAGTCATTGCTTGCGCGGCTCTTATCAATTTTATACTTATATTAAAAATGAAAATTTAGATTTTGAATTTGCTTTTTCTGATTTAAACAAGAACAAAGACAATGATTTAATTAAATTAAATTTATATTATCAAGATGAATTAATTAATAGTCAACAACTTGACGATAAAGATGCGTTAGCTGATAATAAAAAAATAAATCGCGGTAAATTACATTTAAATATTAATAATTTGCCTGAAGGAGTTTATAAAATAGAACTGTTGGTTAATGATGATATTGTTACTGATCAAATAATTTTTAAGCAAAGCAAAATAGCTTTTATTAATCGTTTATGGTTAACTGAAGGAGCAAAAAATATAGAAATTAAAACTGATAGCAATGTTATTAGCGCGCAAACAATTAATCCTGCTAGTTTGCAAACAATAAAAGTTGGGGACAAGGATTTAATTTTAGCTGAAACTTATCGTCAATTCAGTATTGTAAATCAACAAGACATAGTTTTAATTAAATTAGATAAAGGAGATGTAATACTTGCTGGTAGTGGCGTTTTTAGTTTTGATCAAAACAATTTAATTAGACCAACTGTTAAAAAAGTTGATAATAATTTAGATATTAATGTTAATAAAATTAATTATGTTTTAACTAAATATCAAATACCTAAAGAAGAAAATAATTGGCAAATTGCTAAGGTAGAATTTGATATTACTGATGCTTATCGCGAATATCATTCTTATCAATTAGGTCAAACTAATAAAATGAGTTTTTTAATTTCTATTCCAAACCTTAGAGCAGAAGATAATATTAATGATAAAGTTGTTATTGGCGATGTAACAGTTGAATTGTCTGGCAAAAGCTTGTTGGATAAAATTAAGGGCCTGTCGCTGAATATGGTATTTGGCGACAGACCCATTAAGGAAATTTTTTATGAAAAAAATTAATTTTGTATTAAAAGAATTTTTTTATATCTTAACTAGCGTTTTAGTAATTTTTTCTTTGCTAGAACTAGCTTGGCCAGGCGTTGTTTTGTCATATATTAATATAAATTGGTTATTGATTTTTTGGCTAATCATTGGTATAGTAATGTTATTGTTTAAAAAAAATTATGATATATGATAAATGAAATAATAATTAAAAAATTAAATAAATATGAAGATGAAAGAGGCTGGCTAATAGAAGTTTATCGCAATGATCAAGTTAATTATTTGCCAGTAATGGGTTATGTAAGTTTTACAAAAGCAGGAGTTGTTAGAGGACCGCATGAGCATATTAAACAATCAGATGCTTTTGTTTTTGTTGGACCAGGAAATTTTGAATTGCATTTATGGGATAATCGCCAAAACAGTTTAACAAACAAAGAATATTTAAAAATAGAAGTTGGTGAAAATAATCCAGTTTTGGTTATTGTTCCTCCGGGAGTAATTCATGGCTATAAATGCGTGAGTGATAGCGGCGGCTATTCTATTAATTTGCCTGATAAATTATATAAAGGGAAAAATAAAACAGAAGAAGTAGATGAGATCAGATGGGAAAAAGATAAAAATCAATTATATAAAATAAATTAATTGTAAATTATGAAAATATTTGTAACAGGAGGAGCAGGGTTTATTGGCTCTAATTTTATTAAATATTGGATGACAAAAAATCCAAGTGATTATATTATTAATTTGGATCTTTTAACTTATGCTGGTAATTTAGAAAATTTAAAAGACATTGAAAATAATCCTAATTATAAATTTGTTAAAGGTGATATTTGCGATGTTGTTTTGGTTAATGATTTAGTAAAAGATATTGATTTAATAGTTAATTTTGCAGCTGAAACGCATGTTGATCGTTCAATTATAAATAGTCAAGATTTTATACGAACCAATGTGGAAGGCACGCGCGTTTTGCTTGATATTGCGAAAAAAAATAATATTAGATTTCATCACACTTCAACTGATGAAGTTTTTGGCGCGCTTAAATTTGATGATCAAAAATTTTCTGAACGCACAGCCTATGATCCTCGCAGCCCTTATAGCGCTTCCAAAGCAGCATCTGATCATTTAGTTCGCGCATACTTTCATACATATAAATTGCCAATTACAATTTCTAATTGTTCAAATAATTATGGTCCATATCAATTTCCAGAAAAAATTATTCCTTTATTTATTACTAATTTATTAGAAAATAAAAAAGTTCCTGTTTATGGTTTTGGTCAAAATATTCGTGATTGGATTTACGTAGATGATCATAATGCCGGGGTGGAAGCAATTATTAAAAAAGGTAGAATTGGCGAGACTTATTGTTTGGGTGGAAATAATGAATTAACTAATTTAGAATTAACAAAAAAGATTTTAAAATTAATGAATAAAAAAGAAGAAATGATTGAATATGTTGCAGATAGATTAGGGCATGACTTGCGTTATGCTATAGATTTTTCTAAAGTTAAAAATGAATTGGGCTGGTTTCCTAAAATTAATTTTGAGCAAGGATTGATAAAGACGATTGAATGGTATAAAAATAATAAAACTTTTTGGGAATTAAATTAATTACATAATTATATGAAAATATTAATTTTAGGAGCCCGAGGAAATTTAGGTCAACAATTGGTTAAAGTTTTTAGTATTGATAATAATGTTATTGCCTGGGACATGACAGATGTTGATATAACCGACAAAAATTTAGTTGATAAAAAAATAAATGACTTAAAACCAGAGGTAGTTATTAACGCAGCAGCTTATAATGCCGTTGATAAATGTGAAATTAATGATGAAGAATATGATTTAGCTAAGAAAATAAACATTGATGGCCCAAAATTTTTAGCTGAAGCTGCGCTTAATGTTAAGGCTATTTTAATTCATTATTCAACAGATTATGTTTTTTCTGGCAATGAAGAAGGTGGTTATCGCGAAGATGATTTGCCAAATCCTGTTAATCGTTATGGTAAGACAAAATTTCATGGTGAGAAAAAAATTATAGAATTAAGCGGCAATGATTTGAAATGGTATTTAATTAGAACATCAAAATTATTTGGACCAAAAGGAGAAAGTGAAATGACTAAGCAAAGCTTTTTTGATATTATGTTGGAGCAAAGTAAAAATAAGCAAAATTTGGAAGTAGTTAATGAAGAATTAAGCTGTTTTACTTATACGCCTGATTTAGCTAAAGCGACCAGGGAGTTGGTTGACAAAAACTATGGTTATGGCATATATCATATTATTAATAATAATGCTTGCACTTGGTATGAAGCTGCGTTAGAATTATTTAAGTTTGTTGGAATTAATATTAAGATTATTCCCGTGAGTAGTGAAAAATTTAATAGGTCTGCTAAACGACCAAAATATTCGGTTTTACTTAATACTAAATTCCCATTACTTAGGGGTTATGGGGAAGCATTAAGGGACTTTATAAACTTTATAGACTAATTTTATGCGCGGAATTATTTTAGCAGGAGGCACAGCAACTCGCTTGTTTCCACTTACAGCTACAACATCAAAACAGCTTTTGCCAATTTATGACAGGCAAATGATTTTTTATCCACTTAATGTTTTAGTAAAAGCTGGCATTAAAAACATATTAATAATTATTTCTCCAGAACATTCTGGCCATTTTTTAAATCTTTTAGGATCAATTTTTGATAAAAATAATATTCGTTTAGAATTTAAAGTGCAAAAAACACCAAGGGGCTTGGCTGATGCTTTTATTGTTGGTGAGGATTTTATTGGCGATGACAATGTAACAATGATTTTGGGAGATAATATTTTTGAAGATGATTTTTCAGAAGATATTAAAAATTTTAAAACTGGTGGCAAAGTTTTTGCTGTAAAAGTTCTAGATCCTGAAAGATTGGGGGTAGTGCTATTTGATAAAAATATGAAAGCTATAAAAATCGTAGAAAAGCCCAAAAAATGGGTAAGCGATTATGCAATACCAGGACTTTATATTTATGATAATCAAGTAGTCAAAGCCGCTAAACAAGCAAAGCCAAGCAGTCGTGGCGAGATAGAAATTACTGATTTGAATAATTGGTATTTGAAAAAAAATAAACTTAAAATTGGAATAATAAAAGGTAAATGGTTTGACGCAGGAACAGTTGATTCTTTATTAGAAGCAGGGCAATATGTTAAAGAAAAAAAATTATATGAAAATTTTGATCCTACAATTAATAATGCAATTGCGAAGTTTAATGAAGAATTAAAAAATTTAGCCAAGAAAGTATTATAGGGTCTGTCGCCGAATATGGTATTCGGCGACAGACCCTTATAGACTTTTGACTTTACAAATTTTTTAACTAATTTTATGCGATTATATATTGGTTTTATAACTTATAGCGAATCAACAATAAAATATTTGCCATATTTTTTATTAAGTTTAAGAAACCAAACTTACAAAGATTATAAAATAATTGCCATAGACAATAGCGAAGAAAAAAACAATAAGAATGTTGTTTATATAAAAAATAATTTTTCAGAAATTGATTTAAAATGGGCTGGTGAAAATTTAGGTTTTGCTAAAGCTTATAATTTAATGATTAATCAGGCAATCAAAGATAACGCAGAATATTTTTTATGTATAAATCCCGATATGATTTTAGAGCCTGATATGATTGAAAAATTAATTAAGGCAATAGAAAAAGATGAAAAAATCGGAGCTTTACAGCCAAAGATTTTAAAATGGGATTTTGAAAATAATATTAAAACTAAAATTGTTGATAGTTATGGCATAATTTGTGATCAAAAATTTCGCTTTAAAGATGACGCTCAAGGGCAAATTGACATAGATAAAAATAATATAACAAAAGATATTTTTGGATTTACCGGAGCAGCTGGATTGATAAGGTTAACAGCGCTTCAAGACACTTCTTTTTTTAATGGAAAAAATATTGAATATTTTGATGAATTAATGTTTATGTATAAAGAAGATTGTGACTTATCATTAAGATTAAGATTAAGCGGATGGAAAATAGTACTAATTGGTTCTGCAATAGCTTATCATGACAGAGAAGCAAGTAGGATGGGTGATAGCATATGGCAGATTATTCAAAATAGAAGAGGAAAAAAAAGAAAAATAAAACAATGGTCTTTTTTTAATCAATGGATTATTACTTTAAAATATTGTAACCTAGCGTTTTCTTTGGAAACAAAATTTTGGCTTTGGTGGTATCAATTAGAAGTTTTAATATTTACTATTTTGTTTGAACAATATTGGCTAAAAGAATTAATTAAATTATGGAAATTAAAAAATGAAATTAAAAAAAGAAAAGAGCAATTAAAAATTAAAATTGATATTAAAGAAATAGAAAAAT
>JAHJAP010000058.1 GCA_018813805.1 Patescibacteria group bacterium | reverse complement strand
TATCGACGGCGGTGTTTGGCACCTCGATGTCGGCTCATCACATCCTGGGGCTGGAGAAGGTCCCAAGGGTCCGGCTGTTCGCCGGTTAAAGTGGTACGCGAGCTGGGTTCAGAACGTCGTGAGACAGTTCGGTCTCTATCCATCGTGGGCGCAGGATATTTGAAGAGATCAATCCCTAGTACGAGAGGACCGGAATTGACGAACCTCTAGTGTTCCAGTTGTCACGCCAGTGGCAGTTGCTGGGTAGCTACGTTCGGAAAGGATAAGCGCTGAAAGCATCTAAGCGCCAAGCCCCCTCTAAGACTAGATATCCCGGGACGCAAGTCCCCTAAAGGCACCTTGAAGACTACAAGGTTGATAGGCTCTAGGTGTAAGCACAGTAATGTGTTGAGCCAAGGAGTACTAATAAGTCATTTGATTTTCCCACATTTTTGTTTTAAATTGTTTTAAAAAATTAATATTTATGGAATATAGAGTCTCGGTATTTTTAGCGACAGGGTCACACCTGATCCCATCCCGAACTCAGAAGTTAAGCCTGTCAGCACTGATGATACTTGGGTTTTAACCCTGGGAAAGTAGGTCAATGCCGGGACTTTGTATTTCATGTATGAATAAGTCCATCATTGGGTCTGTCGCTGAATACGGCATTCGTCAACAGACCCTAATTAGCTTCTTAGTTTTTTGAAAATTTAAAAAGCCATTAAAATAATGGTTTTTTTATTGTCAAATTTTGCTAAAAATGATAAAATTTAGAATATGCAACAGATTTTAGATCTACATATTCATTCAAAATATTCTCGCGCTTGCTCGCCATTGTTAACTTTGGAAAATATTGACAATGCTTGCAGAATAAAAGGGGTTGATATTATTGCTACAGGAGACTTTACTTATCCCGCGTGGTTTAAAGATATTAAAAATAAATTAGTAGAGATAAAAAATAACGCAGGGTTATTTAGATTAAAAACCGCTAAAGATGATAAAATTAAATTTATTTTATCAACTGAGGTAGCGCTAATTTATAAAGACGGAGGTAAGACAAGGCGTATTCATTTAGTAATTCATGCGCCTAGTTTAGAAGCAGCCGAAGAATTGAATAATTATTTAGACAAAGATTATAATATTCGTTCTGATGGAAGGCCGATTTTAGGCATGAACGCGTCTGCTTTAGTAAAATTATGTTTAAACATTGATAAAAAATTTTTAATTTATCCAGCGCATATTTGGACTCCATGGTTTGCGATTTTTGGTTCAAAATCTGGTTTTGACAAAATAGAAGAATGTTTTCATGAATATACTGAAAATATTTATGCTTTTGAAACTGGTTTATCCAGTGATCCTGCAATGAATTGGCGTTTGTCTTGCCTTGATAATTTAACTGTTTTATCTAATTCAGATGCGCATTCATTGCCTAACATAGGCAGAGAGGCCAATGTTTTTGAAATGAATAAATTTACTTATGGCGAAATTTTTGATATTATTAAAAATAAAAAAATTTATAATAAGTCGCGAGGCAGTGGAATAAAATTTACAATAGAATTTTATCCTGAAGAAGGTTTGTATCACCTTGATGGCCATCGGCTTTGCAAAGTTAGATTTACCCCGACTCAAACAAAAAAACACAAAGGAATTTGTCCTGTTTGTAAAAAACCAGTAGTTATTGGAGTAATGAATAGAGTTGAAGAATTGTCTGATCGATCAATAAAAGTTCGACCATCTAATTCTGCTGATTTTAAAAAATTAGTTGAATTGGATAAGATTATTGCTGAAACTTTAAATATAAAATCGCGTAGCTCTAAAAATGCGCAAGCAGAATATAATAATATAATTAAACAAGGCAAAAATGAATTAAATATTTTACTTAATATTAGTGAGAGTGATTTAAAAAAAATAACTAAATTAAAAATAGCAGAAGGCATAAAAAGAGCGCGGCAGGGGAAATTAATAATTGAACCTGGCTTTGATGGCCAATATGGGACAACTAAAATTTTTAAAGACAATGAGCAAAAGAAAAATCAACAGCCAAGTTTATTTTGATTATTAAGAGGTCTGTCGCTGAATATCGTATTTGGCGACAGACCCATAATAAAAAAGAAATTAATAAAATTTAGCATTGAATAAAAAAAAACAGATCCGATCGCTCGGAACTGTTTTTTTATTGGAGAAATACAAAATTTATTTTTTTTTCTTAGCAACAGCTTTTTTCTTAGCAACAGCTTTTTTCTTAGCCATAATAGTTCACCCCCTTTCGTATGTTGAGATGGTTTTAAAATTCATTTTGAAACCATCTCATTGTAAAATTATCGTATTTGCAAATGCAATAGATTGTTGATAAATTTTACAAAAAATTTTTAAAAAATATTTTTTTGCTCATCAGAGTATTTGGCGACAGACCCTTATTTATATTATATCAGAAAAATTTTTATTAAACAATTATTTT
>JAHJAP010000057.1 GCA_018813805.1 Patescibacteria group bacterium | reverse complement strand
TATCTTTATGGATTTAATATAAAATTAATTATAGGAATTTTAATTTTAGCCGGTTTATATTTAGCTTATTATTATAAAAACAAATGTAAAATTCTAATAATTCATTTTGTCATGTCACTAGCTTTAATATTGTCTTATTTTTTAACTAAAAAAATTCCTTTTAATTTTCTCATAAATTACGAAAGAGACGATTATGCTTCTAGAATATTATTAATTAGCGCTTTTTTTCTTCTACCTTTTATACTTATTATTTTGCATTATTTATTAAATAAACTATTGCAACAAAATTCTTTTATAAAAACTATTTGGCTGCTATTTTTAATTTTATTATTAACTACTTCTGTTTATTTGTCTTATCCTCGCTCTGATTCTTTTTATAATTCTCATGGTTATTCTGTTTCAGACAGTGATATCAAGGCTGTTCACTGGATAGAAAATAATAAAACAAGTGATTATATTGTTTTAGCTAATCAACAAGTTAGCGCAGCAGCTTTGCGTGAATTTGGCTTTAATCATTACTATCACGAAAATATATTTTATTATCCAATACCTACTGGCGAACAATTATATAAATATTATCTTAATATGGTTTATCAATCGCCATCCAAAGAAACAATGAAAAAAGCAATGGATTTAGCTGGAGTTAGTCAAGGGTTTTTTATTCTTAACAAATACTGGTGGCAATTTCCTAAAATTTTAGAACAAGCCAAATTATCAGCTCAAAGCTGGCATGAAATTGATAATGGACAAATTTATATTTTTAAATACTAAGACTTATTTATAAGCATTAATAATTTATTTAAATACTTTTCTAAATAAAAATCTTTCACAACAACTAACTCTTGCTGGCCCATTCTTGTTAGCTCTTTTTTGTTAATTAAAGTCCACAGCATTTTATCAATTAATTCTTTTTTATTGCCTGGTTCAAATAACATTTCGGGGCTATTTTTCATTAATTCTGTTATACCGCCAATTCTAGAAGCAATTACCGGTAATCCCAAACTAAAAGCTTCATAAATTACTGTTGGCGAATTTTCATAACAAAACGAAGGAACAATTAAGCAATCGGCTTGTACTAAATGTTTAATCACTTCTTTTCTGTCTAATCTTCCCAAAAAACTAACACAATTATTGCTAATCATTTTTTTAACAACAGCTAATTTAGTTCCATTGCCAATAACTGTTAATTGAATTTTTTGTTTAGTTTTTTTAATTAACTCATTAAAAATTTTTAGTAAAAAAATAATTCCTTTATGTTCTTCTATTTGGCCAACATAAAAAAACTGAAAAATATTACTTTTTGCTGATTTAACAAAATTAGTTGGAATTAACATGGGATTAGCTAAAACTATTTTTTCAGAATTTAAAAAAAACCCTTGTTCTTTATGATAATCAAGCAGCCATTTTGAAGGGCTAATAATAATATCAGGAGAATTAAATAATTTTTGACAAATTGCTTGATATATTTTAGCTAAAACTTTCTGATTCTTCTGCTCTTGTCCATAAAACATTAATCCTGAAGGATGAATTAATTGAATATCATGAAGATAGTGCAAATGTTTAATTTTTAACTTTTTAATAATTTTAGGTAATAAATAACTTAAACCTTTTAAATTGTGAGTTATAACAACGTCTGGTTGTTCTTTTTTTAAAATATTTTTAACTTTACAATAAATATTAAAATCAAATAAATCAAATAAATGCCAAAATAATCTAATAAAAATTGGTAATTTGCTTAAATTATAACACCAACTAGGCAAGTAATAATTTTTTACTTTAAAATCAGTTATTAATGGAGTTTTAACAAAAAAAGGCCTAGTGGAAATCACTACGACCTCAATGTCTTGCTTAATTAATCCTTGTATAATTAATTCAACAACAACTTCTGTCCCGCCTCGATTATAGGGTTTATATAAATTATTAATTAAACAAACTTTCATAATGGGTTTAACTAAGAAATAATGGATCTGTTGCCGAATACTCTTTTGAGTAAAAAATTTGGAATTTTATACCGAATATGGTATTCGGCGACAGACCCTTTTAGGATTTATTTTTTAACTTATTTACCATTCCAAATAATTCTTCATCGCCATAAAAATCTATAATAATTTTCCCCCCTTTGCCTCTGCGTTTAATTTCCACTCTAGTGTTAAAAAATTCCCTAAAAGCAAACTCCTTATCTTTGTCAGTATAATTAATTTTAATTCTAGCATCTTTTGTCCCGCCCATACTTCGCGCTTCTTGCAAAGTGTCTTCAGATGTTAAATTATTATGAAGTATTTTTTTAAATAAAATAAATTGCTTAGTTTCAGTATCTAAGCCAACAATTAATTTTGCATGGCTTTCAAATATTTTTTTCTCTATCAATGCTTGTTTAATTTCTTCAGGTAAATTAAGTAATCTCAAAGAATTGGCTATTACAGGTCTTGATTTACCAACTCGTAAAGCCACTTCCTCCTGTTTTAAATTAAATTCATCAGCTAATCTGCGATAAGCCAGAGCCCTTTCAATTGCATTAAGATCTTCTCTTTGCAAATTTTCTATTAAAGCTATTTCTAATTTTTCCTGCTGACCTGCCTCCCTAATTATAACTGGAACAGCAGCTAAATTTAACATTTTAGCCGCCCTTAAGCGACGCTCACCAGCAATCAATTCATGCTCATCATTTTGCTTAGTAACAATTAATGGCTGAATAATGCCGTATTGTTTAATAGATTCAACTAGCTCTTGCAATTCTTTGTTAACAAAACTTTTTCTTGGTTGAAATGGATTAATTTTGATTTTTTTTGGATCTACATTAAAAATTCTATTTTTATCAACTTCAAGCGTTACTTTTTCTACCGCAATTTTGCCAGTTGATAAATCAGTAACTCTTTTTATTTTTTGTGGAATTAATGAGGATAACCCCCTTCCAAGACCATTAGACATATTATTTAAAATTAATATTAAATTTTAATATTGTTTTTCCAAATCAATTAATTCTTTTGCTAATTTTTCATAAGCTCGTCCGCCTTTTGATTTAGGATCATAAAAAAGAATTGATCTACCAAAACTTGGAGCCTCGGCCAATTTAACATTGCGTGGTATAACTGTACGAAATACTTTATTAGGAAAATATTGATAAAGTTCATTCATTACTGAATCAGATAAGCGGTTGCGTTTATCAAACATGGTAATTACCGCTCCCATAATGCTTAATTCTGGTTTTAAATTATTCTGAACCAATGAAATAGTATTTAAAAGTTGTCCTAATCCTTCTAAGGCAAAATATTCGCTTTGAATAGGTATTAAAACCTCATCAGCAGCAACTAGACTATTAATAGTTAATAAACCCAAAGAAGGTGGCCCATCAATTATTATATAATCATATTCATCTCTTATGGTTTTTAAAATTTCAAATAACCTAAATTCTCTATCACTAAGCTCAACAAGCTCAATACCAGCGCCAGCTAAAGAAATAGTGGCTGGCGCGACTTGATAATAATCCTGTATAGTATATTTAATAATTTCATAAATCGGTTTTTGTCCAATAATTGCGTCATAAATACCATGTTCCAAGTTTTTATGATCTATCCCCAAGCCAGAAGTGGCATTAGCTTGCGGATCAATATCTACTAACAAAACATGCTTGCCCAGATAAGCCAAATAAGCGCCAAGATTTAAAGCAGTAGTAGTTTTACCAACCCCCCCTTTTTGATTAACTATAGAAATAATTTTACTCATAAAAAAATATACAAAATATTTTGCACCTACTAATTCAGTATACACCAACTAGATTATTTTTGACAATTTTTTTAATGTAATTTAGTATTAATCTGTAGAACAAGATTTTTTAATTTACTTTTGTCATTGCTGACTCTGATTCGCAATCCATTTCCTTGCCTTCTTTTTAACCTTTTTTTAAAAAATTACACAAAAATCAATAAAGATGGTTGCAAAATTTATTTTGAAACCATCTTATACTAAAAAGCCTCGGTGGCGGAACTGGTAGACGCGCACGACTCAAACTCGTGTGAAAGCAATTTCATGAGAGTTCAATTCTCTCCCGAGGCACCACGCAGTATATAAATCCTCATCATTTCAAGCACCCAATTACTTTTAATTAAATGAGTCTGTCGCCGAATACTCTTTCGAATAGAAAATTTCAAATTTTTAGGAAATTTTTTTAAAAAGTTTTGAGGGAATATAGTTATATTAGCGAAAAAGTTTTTGACAAAATTTACAAAAATTTGGAATTTTATACCGAATACGGTATTCGGCGACAGACCCACTAAATAGGTTCAATGTCTTTTTTATTATCAATAATATCTTTAACAAGAATACTAACAGCAGTAGCCACTGGAATAGAAAGAATTGCTCCAACAACACCAGCAATTTTAAAACCAATTAATAAAGCAACTATGCTAATTACTGGATTAATACCAACAGCTTTTTGCATAATTTTTGGAACTAAAATATTATTTTCAACCAACTGAATAATATAATACAAAGCAACAACAAACAATCCTAATATTGGCGACTGAGTTAAGGCCAAAAAAACAGCTGGAATAGCTCCAAAAATCGGTCCTAAATAAGGAACAAATTCTGTTAAGCCAGCAACCAAAGCTAAAACCAAAGCATATTTAACACCAAGAATAGATAGGCCAATATAAACTAAAACAAATATAGATAAACTTAAAATCATCTGACCACTTAACCACATACTAATTTTTTTCTGAATACGGTCAATAATATCAATCGCATATGATTGATTTTTTTCTGTAACAATTGACCAAATTAATTTCTTAATAGCATTTTTTTCCGCTACTATATAAAAAGTTAAAACTAAAACTAGAAAAAAAGAAAAAATTCCGCCAAAAATACCAGTAATAGTTGATAAAACACTGCTTACAGCTATTTGCAAATTAGAACTTATTACGTCTAAATTATTTTTACTTTGATTTAAAAGGCCATGTTGAGCAGAATAATCTTTAAGCGCAGAAAATGTAGAAATTACTTTTTCTAAATATTCAGGAAAATTATTAGCTAATTCACTAGTCTGCTCAACAATTGGTGGAATAATTAAATAAATTATTAAACTAATTGTTGAAAATAAAACTAAATAAATCAACAACACACTAATACTACGAGGAATTTTTAATTTTTGCATTTTATCAACCCAAGGGCAAATAGCGCTTGATAAAATAAAAGAAATAAATAAAATTGCCAAAATATCTTTAACTAAAAATAAAAAGTAAAAAAGTAAAAAAGTAAAAATAATTTTAATAATTGTTCCTATTGTAATACTAATATTAATTGGTTGTTTATTAATTTCCATATTATTTAGATTATAATTGTATTATGTTCTAATTATAGATCATTTTACTAATCAAAGCAATATAAAAAATTAACTTTAGCAAAATTCAACGCGACCCATCAAGCCATAAAAAAACCGCTAAACATAATTTAACGGTTTTTTATATTCAAAAAGACTATTATTCTATTTTTATTACATACCCATCATGCCAGGATTCATACCGCCCATGCCACCATGACCACAACTATTGTCTTTTTTTTCTTCTGGTAAATCAGTAATAATTGCTTCAGTAGTTAAAAACATAATAGCAGCGCTGGCTGCATGTTCCAAGGCGCTTCTAACAACTTTGGTTGGATCAACAATTCCAGCTTCAACTAAATTTTCAAATTTATCATTAACAGCATTATAACCAATATTAATATTATTTTTTTTATGCTCGCTAATAATATTATACAAAACCAATGAACCATCTTTGCCTGCGTTAGCTGCGATCTGCTTAATTGGTTCAAGAATGGCTGTATCAACAATTGTTGTGCCTGCAGAATCTTCTTTTTTATCGCTTAATTCAGTAAAAGCATTACCAGCAACAGCCAAGCCCAATCCTCCTCCAGGCACTATGCCTTCAGCAACAGCGGCCCTAGTGGCATTTAAAGCGTCTTCAATCCTGTCTTTCTTCTCTTTCATTTCCACTTCAGTAGCTGCGCCAACTTTAATAACAGCAACCCCGCCAGACAATTTAGCCAAACGCTCTTGCAATTTTTCTTTATCATAATCAGACTCAGTCACTTCAATCTCTTTTCTGATTTGCGCCACGCGATTTTTAATCGCTTTGTCATCGCCCTTGCCTTCAATAATCGTAGTATCGTCTTTTGAAGCAATGACTTTTCTGGCTTGCCCTAAATTTTCAATAGTAGTATTTTCTAATTTTAAACCAACTTCCTCTGTAATAAATATACCACCTGTTAAAATAGCGATATCTTCCAGCATTGCCTTGCGTCTGTCTCCAAAACCGGGAGTTTTAATACCTAAAACATTGAAAGTCCCACGTAATTTATTAACAACAAAAGTTGCTAAAGCTTCACCTTCAATTTCATCGGCAATAATCACTAAATCTTTCTTGCCTGATTGAGCTATTTTTTCCAACAAAGGCAAGATTTCCTGCAAACTAGAAATCTTCTTATCAGTAATTAAAATCAATGGCTCATCAAATTCGGCCTTCATTGATTCTGAATTAGTTATCATATAAGGAGAAATATAACCTTTATCAAATTGCATGCCTTCAACAACTTCTTTAATAACACCAAATGATTGACCCTCTTCAACAGTAATCACGCCGTCTTTTCCAACCGATTCCATTGCTTCGGCAATAATATTGCCGATTTCTTTGTCATTCGCGCTAATGGAAGCAACTTGAGCAATTTGCTCTTTCGTGGAAATAACTTTACTCATTTTTTTAAGATTAGCAACAATATTCGCCACTTTTTTTTCAACCCCAATTCTAATTTCAATCGGACTAATGCCTGAGGAAACTAATTTCAGTCCTTCAGTAATCATTGCTTGAGCTAAAACAATAGCAGTGGTAGTGCCGTCGCCTGCGACATCGTTAGTTTTTGACGCTACTTCTTTAACTAATTCAGCGCCAATATTTTCAAACTTATCTTCCAATTCAATTTCTTTGGCAACAGTCACGCCATCTTTAGTAATAATTGGCGCGCCATAACTTTTATCAAGAACAACATTTCTGCCTTTTGGTCCTAATGTTACTTTAACAGCGTTAGCCAATTGATCAACGCCTCTTTTCAAAGCATTACGAGCTTTTTCACCATAAATAATTTGTTTAGCCATAATATTTTTTTATTATTCAACGATATATCGCTGATAAATTTTAATAAAGTTATTTAATAATTTTACATCGCACTATTCCAATATTGCCAGTATATCTGATTCCCTAATAATTAAATATTCCTCGCCATCAACCTTAATCTCATCTGGAGAATATTTTTTAAACATTACTTTTTCGCCAACTTTAACGCTCATTGGCGCTATTTGGCCATTATCTAATAATTTGCCTTGTCCAACAGCAATAACTTCACCTTTTTCTGACTTTTCCTTGTCAATTGTGTCTGGCAAAACTATGCCAAACTTTGTAACTTCGTTCTCATTAATTGCTTTAATAATGAGATGATCATAAAGAGGTTTTAATTTCATAATAATGTTTTATTAAAAATTATTTATTAAAAATTTGAATTATATTTAGCACTCTTACCAGCCAAGCGCTAAGGTTATACTTAAATATGAAGTGCACCATTAGTGATATAATTTTACATTATACCTAAACCAATTTTCCTTGTCAAGACTTTTGTTGCCCAAATTAAAAAAATTAGAAAAGCTATAACTAACTAAACAGATGTAGCAGAATCGTTTAAGCCTTTAAGTTTTCTCCACCTTTTAATCGCGTGGGTTCTGACTAATTCTTTAGCAATATTAGCATTAATTTCAATAAAATTAATTTGATCAATATGTCTAGTATTTTTTTTAATTTCTTCAGCGCGACGATAAGCCTCTTCTGCCCTAGTTATATCAATTTCTTCTGCTCGTTCAGCTGTATCAGCTAAAATTACTATTTTATTTTTTAATACTTCTAAAAAACCTCCTGAAATAGATATAATTTCATCTTCATTGTCTTTCTTTTTAATATGAATCACGCCCGGCTTTAAACTTGACACCAAAGGAATGTGACCAGATAAAACAGTAATTTCTCCATCTTTGGTTGGTACAGTGATTTGAATAATTTCTTCTTTTAATACCACTCGTTCAGGGGTAACTATTTCAAATTGTATAAATTTGTCTTGCATATTAATTTAAAATACAAAAATTTTTTATTTTTAAATTTCTTTAATTTCTCCTTTCATATAAAAATCACTTTCATTTTTATTATCATGTTTACCTTCTAAAATTTCTTGAAAGCCACGAATAGTATCAACAAGTTTTACATACTTACCTGGTCTGCCCGTGAATGTTTCTGCAACAGTAAATGGTTGAGACAAAAATTTCTGAATTTTTCTAGCCCTAGAAACTATTATTTTATCTTCATCAGACAACTCTTCCATGCCTAAAATAGCAATAATATCTTGCAAGTCTTTATATTTTTGTAAAATCTTCTGCACGCTGCACGCTGTCTGATAATGTTCTTGTCCAACAATTTTAGGATCAAGAATAACTGAAAAAGAATCAAGAGGATCAACTGCAGGATAAATTCCTAATTCAGTCAAACTTCTAGATAAAACAACAGTTGAATCAAGATGACCAAAAGTAGTAGCTGGCGCAGGATCAGTTAAGTCATCAGCAGGAACATAAACAGCTTGAATAGAAGTAATTGAACCTTTGTTGGTGGATGTAATACGTTCTTGTAATTCACCCATTTCTGTCGCTAAAGTTGGTTGATAACCAACAGCTGATGGCATACGACCCAATAAGGTGGATACTTCTGAGCCAGCCTGAGTAAATCTAAAAATATTATCGATAAAAAATAGCACATCTTTATTTTGTTCATCACGAAAAAATTCAGCAATAGCTAATCCTGAAAGAGCTACGCGAGCGCGACAGCCAGGCGGTTCATTCATTTGACCAAAAACTAATGCCACTTTATCAAGAACTCCTGAACTTTTCATTTCATGATATAAATCATTTCCTTCACGACTTCTTTCTCCAACTCCAGCAAATACAGAATAACCACCATGCTGTTTGGCAATATTATTTATTAATTCTTGAATAATTACTGTCTTACCTACTCCTGCTCCACCAAATAATCCGACCTTACCGCCTTTTAAAATTGGGCAAATTAAATCAATAACCTTAATTCCAGTTTCTAAAATTTCAGTTTTAGTTGATTGTTCAATAAATTTAGGAGCAGAACGATGAATGGGATATTTTTTCCCTGTTTTTAATTCTGGTTTATTATCAATTGGTTCGCCAAGAACATTAAAAATTCTACCTAACGTAGCTTCTCCAACAGGAACGCTAATATTAGCTTTGGTGTTTATAACTTCGTCTCCACGTTTTAATCCATCAGTAGAGCCCATTGCAATTGCTCTAATTATATTTGCGCCAATGTGTTGTTGTGTTTCTAAAACTAATTTACCGCCTTGTTTATTAATTTCTAAAGCAGTATAAATTTCAGGCAAATCACTTTCAAAATAAACATCAACAACGGCGCCAATAATTTGTTTTACTATTCCATTTTTATTTTCCATAGACATATAAATATTTTATTTAGGGTCTGTCGCCGAATGCTCTTTTGAGTATAAAATTTCAAATTTTTAGGAAATTTTTTCAAAAAGTTTTGAGGGAATATGGTTATATTAGCGAAAAAGTTTTTGAAAAAATTTACAAAAATTTGGAATTTTATACCAAATACGGTATTCGGCGACAGGCCCATTTATTAATTTTTTTAATTCCCTTTTCCAAAGAAAAAAAGTTGACCTTTATTAAATTTTAATTGATTTTATTTAAATTTAATAAAATTTTATTTTCCATTTAAAATTTGAATCTTTTGTTGCTGACATAATTTTTAAATTAGAACAGCTGTGGATAACTATCTATTGACTTTGTCTTATAATTTGCTATATTTATAGTATTACTACGAAAGAGACCCTGCTAAGGTTCGTCCTTAATAGGGGCTTTTTTTATTCTTTAAGAAAATTTTATCTTTCACATCGTTTAAATAAACAATTGGTGCGTTAGTCCTTTTCAATAATATTGAACATCTTTTTTGATTACTTGGCGAAAGGATAATTTTAAATTTATTCTTTTCTTGTAAAAATTTTATTAAACTAGCATAATCGCCGTCGCTGGAAACAATAATCGCTTTATCAAATTTATTTTTATAAGTATCTCGCGCCACATGCAAAACTAAATCAGCGTCGCAATTACCTTTTGCTTTTCCGTCCCCATCATAAACTACTTCTTTAAAAATCAAAGTAAAACCACATTCCTGAAGGTATATGTATAAATCTTTATATTTCGGTATCAACCCAATAAAAATATAAGCATTTTTTACACTATATTTTTCAGATAACCAAACTCTAAATCGCGCGTAATCTAATTTCCAGTCAAAACCAGCAATGCCTCTGTGCAAATTCGCACCGTCCATATATGCAACATTATTCTCTTTTAAAATCATAAAATTACTTTTAATAAACAAATTTTATTTCATCGCATTTGCTCCGGCGCTGATTTCTGCAATTTCAGCTGTAATGCTAGCTTGTCTGGCTTTATTGTAAAATAATGTAAGCTCATCTACCATATCGCCCGCTGCTTTTGTTGCTTGATGCATTGCTGTCATTCTTGCACTGTGTTCAGACGCATTTGATTCTAATAACGCCTGAAATAATTGAACTTCAATCAATCTTGGCAACATTTCATCTAAAACTTCTGAAGGACTTGGCTCAAAAGTATATTCATAAATAAACTGATCTTTTTTTAAATATTTTTCTTCTTTTTCTTTTAAAAAATCTTTTTTTATACCAAGACGTATATCTTGCCCAACTATACCCAAATATTCATCTTGCGCAATTATATCAATTGGTAAAAGTTGTTTAACGCGTGGCAATTGCTTAGTTGGATTAATATAATCAGTATAAGCAACAAAAATTTGATCATATTTTTTTGCAAGATATTCCTTAATAACTAATTGACTAATAGGCAAAATTTCCTTTACTTCGCTAATAATATCATATTTAGGAAAATCAGCCGCAATATTATAACCAAAAGAATTATAAACAACTGCGCCCTTTTTACCAATTAAAATAAATTCTGTTTTTTTTTCTAATACTCCTTTTTGTATACAATATTTTTTTATAGCATTATTAATTTTATTTATAATCGCTGTATTAAAGCCTCCACACAATCCACGATTTGAAGTTATTAAAATTACTCCTGTTTTTTTTATTTCTTTTCTTTTTTCTAATAATGGATGGAGTGGTTCATTATTATTTTTTATTACTTGAGATAAATTTAAAATCGTTAGCCAACTTAAATTAGCATAACTTCTAGTTTTTAAAACCGATTCAATCGCCTTGCGCATTTTAACTACAGCCACCATTTCCATTGCTTTAGTAATTTTTTTAGTATTTTGAATTGATTTTATTCTTTTTTTTATATCTTCTATTGATGCCATAGCTGTTTGAAATTTATATTAAAAATTTAAATATTATCCCGCAATATGCGGGAAAAAATTA
>JAHJAP010000056.1 GCA_018813805.1 Patescibacteria group bacterium | reverse complement strand
GAACTGGTTTTTATTTGTTGAAGAATATATTTAAAAAGAAAAATATAGATGAAATCTTTGACTATTTAATTGGGTTACCAATTAAAAACGAAGACGATCTTTGTGTTTTTTTATATCAAATAAGAGCATCTAGGCCAATTCATTTTTTTGATATTGATATGATTGCTAAATTGTCTAGATTGGTGATTTTAATTGAATCAAATTTTGATGCGGATTTAAGTCAGGTCAAGGAGGAGGGTTTTTGGAATGAAATTTGTTTATCTATTAAAAGGATGCACTGGTTATGTAAAGGCAGCAAAACAATAAAGTGCCATAATGTTGGAGATTTAATAGCCGCTGTACTGATGTCTGATATTTTTGGCTATCCAGTAATTTGTTTTTGGCCAACAAAGATAATGACGGATAAATGGATAATATCGCCTACAAATATACAAAGATTTTTTCCATGGGAATCTCAGCTTATTATTAATGTAGCCCAGAACAAAAGCGATTTGGACATATTTGCCAACAAAGGCTTAAATCCAGCTTTAATCGTTGATGGGGCGATGGAAAATGTTGAAATTAATTCGTTGCTTAATAGACTTTGCTCGCGTGACTCGTTTATTGCGGCAAAAAAAAATTTAATAATTAATAAAAAAGGCGAGTCAATTTTGATAAACAAATTAATTTTGAGACAACCTTATCACGTTGGTTTGAATAAATTGGCATATTTTTCCAGCGCGGTATCCCTGAGTAGTGGTAGTGGATTTTATCAAGAGGAACAGTTATTGCGCAGAATTTTTTTTAGTCAGGCTGTTAAATATATATTAGATAAAGAAGAGAATTTTGATGTTGCGCGAAAAAATATATTTTTTAATGCAATCGGTTGTTGTTGGTTATTCAAAGCAAGCAGGAGATTGAGGCTGGTGTCTGATTGTTCGTTAGCCTTTCGCAATCGAGTTCGTTATGATTTTTTATTCTATCATCTAACCGCAGTGGAATTATCGGCCGTGATTATTCAGCTCGGTGATCAAATTTACAGACCCAATAGCTCTAATCATTTGATTGCTGATTATAAAGAGAATTGTTTTTTATTGGATGGGGCGTATGATCTATTAATTGCTAAAATAGCTGGTCAAAAAATTACCCATATTAATGATTCAAAGTTAATTATTAAACAAATACGAGATATAAATATTTCTTTATTCTGTTTTCTTGACGGTAGTCCCCTGGAGGCGCTAATTCTTACTGTGCTTAAACCCCTGCGACGTAGACTCCTTAATAAATCAATATCGGCTCCAATATATATTATTGTATCTAGCTTGTATCAAAGTAAATTATTCATAGATTATCGGTTTATTGACTATGTAATAGAAAACAATTTAGTTCTAAAAAATGGTATTAAATGTGGCTTGCTAAGAGTTGTTAAAATAGACCAAGGTAGTAACGGAATAAATTTATTTGATTTGGATGCTGTGATTTTAAAACAATTAATCAAAAATAAAATAAACAGTCTAATTTGCAGTTTTAATGAGAGTGGTTTAACTACATCGTACAATTTGGCAGTGCCATGGATGAATATTGGTCAGGTGACTTCAAATGAAATAACACAAATAACTGGCCTAGGAACTGGTAGTGGGTATGCTCTTATTAAGACTAATAAAAGCCCATTGTTTATTGGTTATCCAATTATAAATAAATCTATTTTAGATCTTCGTCGTAATCCAGTCGGACATAATATTAAAAATAAAGATTATGACATCGAAACATTTGAACAGAAAAATGTTGATGGTGCGCCAGTGTCTGGCGTTGTGGCCGTTACATCAGGAATCGTAAAAAAGTTTGATGTCGGTTACCATTCTAATGGCGATAATTTGCCTGGTATTATTAATAAATATAATATTAAAAATGATATTTC
Source organism: Patescibacteria group bacterium (assembly GCA_018813805.1). Taxonomy (GTDB): domain Bacteria; phylum Patescibacteriota; class Patescibacteriia; order Patescibacteriales; family GWC2-42-12; genus JAHJAP01. The sequence goes on along the minus strand of JAHJAP010000056.1, from coordinate 1,717 downwards.
TGTTATTTTTGGTTGTAACGGTGGTTATTTTTTTGACAAGAGGATTGTTGATAGCAAACATCTTCCAGGTGATTTATTAAATTCTCCTTGCGGTTTATTTATGATTAACGGCGAGTTGATGTCGTTGCCATTATTTAATCATCGTCCTGCCCTGGTTGTTGACAAGCATGGAAAATTAAATATTATTAGATTGAACTATAATGATATAGAAATTAATATTAAGCTTGGAGCTGATAATATTTCATTAAACAAACAACAGATAAATCCAAATAAGTTTAAGAAAATACAATTTTACCTTTGTACTTTGCAAAAGCCAGTCTTAATTCCTCCGAAAGGTTTTGTTGCTATACGATTTTTGTTTAACAAAATTATTGGTATTCAGACTATTAGCACTAACATAGTTTGGCAGACACCATGCTTTACCTTATTGATTCCGGATAAAGATTTTTCGTCTGGTATTAATAAAGAAACAAGGCTATCATTTTTCATTAAAGACTTCGGAAATTATGAATCGATGATTGAGGCAGGCCCATTATTGATGTGTGATGGTAAAATTGCGATTAATTTAAAAAAAGAAAAATGGCACAACGATCAGTCAAAAGAATATCAATTTTCTGAAATAGGCTCTAATCAATTGCGATCGGCTCGAACTGCTGTGTGTGTTTTAAAAAATAATCGGGTAGCTGTAATTGTTGTGAATAGTAGGACATTGGAAAGTGTGGGTATGACACATCACGAGTTGATTGAGTTTATGAATTTGAAATTTAAAAGCCAAATTGTTTCAGCTATGGAATTTGATTCAGGCGGTAGCTCCACATTCTGGGCGGAAGGAAGTTTGTTGAACATTAATTCGAATTTGGGTATACAAAAACATAGCTCCCGTTCTGAGTGTTTGTCTAGGATAATTTCAAATGCTATATTGTTGGTTGAGTAGTATATAATTAATTGATTTGACATTTTATAGAATAGGGAATAAAGTAGTTCAAAATATGATCTTTAAAAAAACAAGCTAGTCTTAAAAGATGTGAGAAAGTGAAGTTGGATTTTTTATATAAAAATCTTTTGTCTATAATAATTATACGAATAGGAGGTGACAGATGAATAAAAACATTACTCTTTATAGCGATGATTCTGGCAACGGTGTGTCTACTCACTCCATCTTTTGAACGAACGACCGACTGTTTTATCTCGTGAACGAGCTAAAGTTGTCAAATTTATTGTTCGTTCAATAGATGATATTTTAAAAAAAGAATTTTATTTGCCGCTCGGACTCGCCGATAGTTCTAAAATAGAAATAAAAAGAGATAACCAAGGGAAAAAGTATAAGGATAAGGTCCATCGCGTGCAGATATTGGATCCTGCGACCGGTACAGGAACATTTTTAAACGAAACAATCGCATGTATAAAAAAATCATTTGTCGGGCAAGAAGGACGATGGAATAATTACGTTAATGAAGATTTACTGCCTCGCCTACACGGTTTTGAGTTGATGATGGCGTCGTACACTATATAGTGGTCGGGTTTGTCAAGACAATTAAATTGATAAAATGAGATAAAATTTTATTAAAATATTAAGTTAATTATTTGTAATAAATTTCTGCTGGAGTTAAGTAATTTAATGATTGGTGACGACGTTCATTATTGTAAAAAGAAAAGTATTTATTTAAACCTGTTTTAGTTTCTAATACATCCTGATACGAGTTTAAATAAATGTTTT
>JAHJAP010000055.1 GCA_018813805.1 Patescibacteria group bacterium | reverse complement strand
ATCAAGTTATACTAGCCTATGGATTATTTCCAAAGTTATTTAAAAAGAGCGATAAAATGGGATAATGGAAATCAAACAGTAGAAAAATTAGGAGCAACCTTAGGATATCAACCAACTTAATTAGAGGTTGATATCCTAAAAATTTGAAATTTTCTATTCGAAAGAGTATTCGGCGACAGACCCATAAAAAATCTATGAAATTTATGATTTGCGGGAGTATGCATTTTGCGAAAGAAATGCTAGAAGTTCAAAGAATCCTTGAAGAATTAGGTCATCAAGTTAATATTCCGTGCGATACACACGAGTGCGTTGAAAATCCAAATCTTAACATGGATATTGAACATTGCATGATGACCAACATTGATAAAAGTTGCTTTCAAAAAGTGGTTGATAGCGAAGCAATATTAGTATTGAATTATCCAAAAAATGATATTGATGGCTATGTTGGCGGTGCAACTTTAATGGAAATTGGTCTGGCGAGATATTTTGACAAAAAAATATTCCTTTTGCATGACTTGCCAAGCGAAGATGAATTGCGATATGCTCTTGAAATAAAACTCGTTAGACCAATAATTCTTCAAGGAGATATTCGCAAAATAAACCTGTACGTGGAAGGGGTTTAAGAAAACATCAGATAACAACGCATATCTGGCTCCAAAATTTTTCATTAATAAAATTTCAAAGAGTGCAAAATTTTTTCGATCCAAATTCGCTTTTCTCCGTTAGGTGGTAATTTAAGGAAAAGTGATATAAAGTAGGATTAAGCCAATTAACAAAATTAATTCAATAAATCCGAAAAGTGAACTTCCCACATACCGAATACGGTATTCGGCGACAGACCCATCAAAATATGTTAAAAAAGATTTTAAAATTTCCACAAAATTTTCTTTGGGGTGTTTCTACTTCAGCTTACCAAATTGAAGGAGGGATAATTAATGATTGGTCAGAATGGGAAAAAAGTGAATCAAAAATTAAAAAATTAAAATCAGAAAATAAAAATCCTGAAGATTTTATTTGTGGTCAAGCTTGCGATTCTTACAATAAATACGAAGAAGATTTTGATTTAGCCAAAAAGTTAAATTGTAAAGCCTATCGACTAGGAATTGAATGGGCAAGAATTGAACCAATTAAAGGTCAATTTAATTTAGTTGAAATTGAACATTATAAAAAAGTGTTAAGCGCAGCTAAAAAAAGAAATTTGCAAGTAGTTTTAACATTATGGCACTGGACTAATCCTGTTTGGTTAACTCAATTAGGTGGTTGGGCAAACAAAAAAGTAGTAGATTATTTTATTAATTACGTTGAATTAATTGTTAAAGAATTAGGTCAAGATGTTGATTTTTGGATTACTCTTAATGAGCCTATGGCGCATATTGGTTTTGGATATATTAGGGGTAACTTTCCGCCAAATCAAAAAGGAAAATTATTAAATGCGATTCGTGTTTATAAAAATTTAGTTAAAGCTCATCAGATGGCGTATAAAAAAATTCATCAATTTTTGCCTTATAGTCAAGTTAGCTTTACGTCATTGACTGATTATTTTGAGCCTGCTAATAAAGCAAACCCATTTGACTGTTTAGCAGTAATTTTAGCTAGATATTTTCATCATAGAAAATTTTTTAATCAAGTTGTTAAATCTTTGGATTTTATTGCTTTTGATTATTATTTTCACAATCGTTTAAGTTGGCATCCTCCATTTAAAGTTAATTTAAACAAAGAAATAAACGACATGGGCTGGGAAATTTATCCCAAAGGCATTTATCATGTTTTAAAATATTTTAGCAAATTTAATAAACCAATTTATATTATGGAAAATGGTATTGCTGATGCTAGCGATTGCAAAAGGAGCAAGTTTATTATTGATCACTTAAAATATGTCTATCAAGCTATTAGTAAAGGCATTGATGTGAGGGGGTATTTTTATTGGTCGCTTTTAGATAATTTTGAATGGGCACATGGATGGATTCCAAAATTTGGCTTATACTCAGTTGATAGAAAAACCTTTATTCGCAAAGCTCGTCCTAGCGCTGAAGTTTATGCCAATGTTTGTCAAAAGAATTTAATTGAGATTGATTAAATAATATTTATTATGTGGTTAAATTTAGCTATTTTTGCTTATTTTATTAATGCCGGTGTTTTTGTTGCTGATAAATTTTTACTTTCTAAAAAAATTCACTCATCTATTGCTTATGCTTTTTATGTTGGCATTTGGAGTATTTTTAATTTAATTTTATTATTGTTTGATCCTTGGCTTCCAACTATTCCAGAATTAATAATTGATCTTTTGGCAGGTGGTTTGTTTTTGTTAACTTTGATTTTTTGGTACAAAGCGCTTCATCAAAGCGAAGCAACAAGAGTTGTGCCAATTGTTGGCGCCTTGGTGCCAATTTTTAGTTTTATTTTGTCTTATTTTTTCTTCAATGAAACTTTAAATAAATTACAATTATTAGCTTTTTTAATTTTAATTTGCGGAGGTATTTTAATTTCTGTTAAACAAACTAAGCTTTATTTATATCAAAAAGTTATTGCTAGAATTAAAGATATTTATGGAAATATTTTAGGCAATATTCACGCCAAGTATCAGCCAGCACGTAGATTATTGATTAATGCAGTTATTTCTGCTTGGTTTTTTGCCAGTTATTATGTTTTAATAAAATATATTTATATTCATCAACCGTTTATTGGTGGCTTTGTTTGGTCAAGGGTAGGGTCATTTATTGGAGTATTAACAATATTATTAGTAACGCCGTGGCGTAAATTAATAATTAAACAACAACAAGGATCTAAAACACCAAAAAATCTATTTTTTTTCTTTTTGGTTAGGCTACTGGCTGCTGGTGCTTTTATTATGCTTAATTTAGCAATTAGTTTGGGTAATGTAGCAATAATCAATGCATTGCAAGGCGTTCAATATTTGTTTTTGTTTTTAATTATTTTACTTTTGTCTGCTAAATTTCCAAACATTCTTAAAGAAAAATTAGATAGCGATATTATAATGCAAAAAGTTATTGGAATTTTTTTGATTGGCATAGGCCTTTATTTATTAGTTATGTAATTAATGGAAATTTTAATTGTATTTTACGCGATTTTTTTCTTATTCTTAGCTGTTCAACATTTAAATTGGGCAGTAATGTTTATTATTATTGCTTTACCTAGTTATTTAATTAGGTTTCATATTTTTTCTTTACCAATAAATTTGCTTGAGTTAATGATCATGCTTGCTTTTTTTGTTTGGTTTGTGGCAAATTATTATAAATTAAAAACAAATTTATTAAGAAATTTTCAAAAAGATAGTAATAAAATTAAAATTGATTATCCTTTTAAGCTAGAAATAATTTTGCTTTTAATTATTTCTTTTGTTGCTGTTGCTGTTGCTGGCTTTAGTTCAAGTTCTTTGGGGATTTGGAAAGCTTATTTTTTTGAACCAATATTATTTTTTATTTTAGTTTTAAATGTTTTTAAGAATGAACAAACAGCGCGAATTAATTTGGAAAAAATCTTATGGTCATTAACTTTATCAGCTTTAATAGTTTCAATTTTTGCTATTTATCAAAAAATTACAGGCGCTTTTATTTTTAATGAATTTTGGGCAAGTGTAGCTACGCGACGAGTAACTTCTTTTTTTAATTATCCTAATGCAGTTGGATTATATTTAGGGCCAATTATTTTAATTTTAATTGGTTGGTTAACTCAGATAATTGCGAATCAAAAATTGCGAATCAAAAATTGCGAATCAAAAATAAAGCAAATTTTAGAAATTAGTTTTATTTTTGTTACTGTTATTTTATCTTTATTAGCTATTTATTTTGCTAAGTCAGAAGGGGCAATGTTGGGAGTGATTATTGGATTGATTATTTTTGGGTTATTAATAAATAAAAAAAGCAGACTAACTGTTTTTTTATTTATTATAATTTTTAGTAGCAGTATTTATGTTTATTCTCCGGCTAAAAATTATTTAATTACTAAAATTACTTTAAGTGATTTGTCAGGTCAAATTAGACAACAGCAGTGGGAAGAAACTTTAAAAATGTTAAAAGACAAACGAATAATTAGTGGCGCAGGATTGGCTAATTATCAAAAAATTATTCAACAATATCATCGAGAAGGAATTTTTTTTAATAGTGAAAATGATCCAGATTTTCACAGAAAAACTGTTTTCAATGAAGAATATAAAAAAAAGCATTGGCAGCCAACAGAGATTTATTTATACCCTCACAATATTATTTTAAATTTTTGGAGTGAGTTGGGATTAGCAGGACTATTGTTATTTATTTGGATTATTGGAAAATATTTTTATTTAAGTATTATAAATTTGTTTGAAAAAAAGAATAAATATTTAATATTAGGGTTGTTTGGCGCAATGATTGTAATTGTTGTTCATGGTTTAGTTGATGTTCCATATTTTAAAAATGATTTAGCAATTTTATTTTGGTTATTGATAGCAATGATGGGAGTAATAAATTTTGAAAAACAAGTCAATGGGTCTGTCGCCGAATACCATATTCGGCAATAGACCCTTAATATAAATAGATTATAATGGAGAGGTGCTAGAGTGGTTGAATAGGTCGCTCTCGAAAAGCGATGTACCTTAATTGGTACCGTGGGTTCAAATCCCACCCTCTCCGCCAATTTTCACTTTTTGTGAAATCGTAAGAAACAGCCTCGGCGCAAAGCGCCTCGGCATGGTATTTTTCCGCTATTTTGAAGGCATTTTTGAAATCCAAAACCAAAGTGCAGTCGGCAATGCGGAAGTTCGAACCAATCTTTTTAAGAAAATCCCGAATCCTTTCGGGATTTTCTTGTGAGCGTATTTCGGCATTGACTGCATTTATTTAATAATATACAATGGAAAGGTGAATATATCACCATTCCATTAGATGTATCAAGGGTCTGTCGCCGAATACGGTATTCGGCGACAGACCCATTAAATATATGGCTACTGACAATCTTATCGCCAAACTTTATGAATCCCCTAAAACTATCCTGACAACAAAGGATATTGCTTTGATTTGGAAAGAAACAAACAAAGTAAATCTGCTTTCAAAGATTAAATACTATGCTAAGCAGGGATCACTCATCCGTTTGACCCGCGGCGTTTTTGCTAAGAGCAACGAATACGATCTCAAGGAACTGGCAACGAGCATTTACACCCCTTCGTATATAAGTTTTGAAACAATCCTTCGAGAAGCTGGAATTATTTTCCAACACCATGACGCTGTCTTTGTCGCCGGCCCCTATCCGATCACCAAAAAAATTGGCGATCATCTCATCACATTCAGAAAATTAAAAGACAGTATTCTTTATAACGGACTTGGAATTAAACAAGAAAAAAATTACAGCATCGCCACACCGGAACGGGCGTTTTTGGATACCATTTATTTGTCTCCCAAATTTTATTTTGACAACCTACGATCCATTAACTGGGAGACATGCTTTGAGCTGGTTAAAATATACAATAACAAGCAATTAATAAAAAGATTAGCTACTTACCAAAAATATGTTCAATAAAGAAAAACATCAGCTCATCATGGGTCAGATTCTTCGGGACATCTACTCGGATACGTCCATCTCTTCCCTTAT
>JAHJAP010000054.1 GCA_018813805.1 Patescibacteria group bacterium | reverse complement strand
TTGATAATAAATTATTATTTAATAAAAAAAACTTTCCAAATCAACAAGTTAATCAAGAAATAAAAGAAAAATTAATTTTGTTGGAAGCAAAAATTAAAGAAGTAAAAGAAAAAATCAATTCTTTTAATAATAAACAAGACCAAAAAAGAAATCAATTATTTGTTTTACAAAAAAATTTACAAAATTTTCAATTAAAAATAAATGAATTAATAGCACAATTAAATAATTTTAAAATAAATTCAGTTCGTCAAGAAGCTAAGTTAGAAGATTTAGAAATTGAAATTAGAAATAATTTTGGTAATTTAAAAAAAATTAAAGAATATATTACTATTGATTCAATAGACGTTGAGTTAATTTTAGAAAAAATTAATTTATTAAAAAAACAAATTGATCAAATTGGAGGCATTGACCCTGAAGTAGAAAAAGAATACGCAGAAACCAAAGGGCGTTATGATTTTCTTGATAATCAAATTAATGATTTAACTAAAGCTATTTATTCTTTGGAAAAAGTTATTAAAAAATTAGACATAATTATTAAAGAACGTTTTGATAAAGAATTTAAAAATATTTCTATTAAATTTGAAGAGTATTTTAAAATTTTGTTTAATGGAGGGCAAGCTAAAATAATAAAAGTTATAGCTGATGCAGCTAATGAAAAAAACGAAAAAATAATTAAGCAAGAGCAAGGACTAGAACAAGAATTAGAAACAACTGAAAAATTAAAAATAAATGAAAATATCGAACAACTTGATAATTTAATAAAAATAAAATTTTTACAAAAGTATAATGCGACTGGTTTAACTGGGATTGAAATACAAGCCACGCCTCCAGGAAAAAAAATAAAATCAGTTGCTATGTTGTCTGGAGGAGAGCGCGCTTTAACAGCCATTGCCTTAATTTGCGCTATTATCAGCTCAAATCCTTCGCCATTTGTAGTTTTAGACGAGGTTGACGCAGCCTTAGATGAGGCTAACTCAGAACGATTAGCAAGAATTTTAGATGATTTATCACATAAAACTCAATTTATTGTTGTTACTCATAATAGAGCGTCTATGCATCGCGCTAATATTCTTTACGGAGTAACTATGAGTAATGATGGTATATCAAAATTGCTATCAATTAAATTAGACCAATAAAAATTTTAATTTTTTATCATGTCTTCAAAAATTTTATCTGCAGCAGTTGTTGGCTTGGATGCTGAATTAGTCGAAGTTGAGGCTGATACTTCCGGCGGTCCTTTAGGAGCTTTTTTTATTGTTGGTTTGCCTGATACAGCTATTTCTGAATCAAAAGAACGAGTTAGAAGCGCTATTAAAAATTCTAATTTAAAATTTCCAAGAGTAAAAGTGACAGTTAATTTAGCCCCAGCTGATTTAAAAAAACAAGGGCCAAGTTATGATTTGCCAATAGCTATTAGCATTCTTAAAACAACTAATAAAATTATTATTAATCAGTCGCTAGCTGATTGTCTTTTTGTTGGCGAATTAGCTCTTGATGGACAATTAAGGCCAATTAATGGTATTTTGTCAATTGCTTTAATGGCGCGAAATCAAAAAATTAAAACAATTTTTGTTCCTACTATTAATGCCAGAGAAGCTAAATTAGTTAAAGATTTAGAAGTTATTGCTATAAATAATTTAACTGAATTAGTGGCGCATCTTGAAGGAAGTAAAATTATCAAACCAATAACAACAAACGAATTTAATTTTGCTAATACGAAAATTCTTTTTGACATGTCTCATATTAAAGGACAAGAACATGTTAAACGAGCAATGGAAATTGCTGCAGCTGGCAATCACAATATATTAATGACAGGTCCGCCAGGATCAGGCAAAACCTTAATTGCTCGTACTTTGCCATCAATTTTACCTGATTTAATTTTTGAAGAAGCTTTGGAATTAACTAAAATATATTCAGTGGCAGGTAAATTGCCAACTAACACCGCGCTTATAACTTTTAGGCCTTTTCGTTCCCCGCACCATACTGCTTCTGGCGTTGCTTTGGTTGGAGGAGGAACTTGGCCACGACCAGGCGAAATTTCTTTAGCTCACCGCGGAGTACTATTTTTAGATGAGTTTGCTGAATTTACTCGCCAAACTTTAGAAAATTTGCGTCAACCCTTGGAAGATGGAATAATTCATATTAGCCGGGCTACAAGTAATCTTAGTTTTCCAGCTAAATTTCTTTTAGTAGCAGCAACTAATCCTTGCCCTTGCGGTTTTGCCAATGATAATGAAAAAAATTGTATTTGTTCACAATCACAAATAAATAATTATAAAAAAAAGATTTCAGGGCCAATACTTGATCGAATTGATTTACATGTAGAAGTGCCTCGAGTTAAATTTGATAAATTAATTTCTGTTAACGAGAATGGAGATTCTTCAATTATTAAAAATCGTGTTCAACAAGCAAGACAAATTCAGCAATCAAGATTTTTAAATTTACCTTTTATTACTAATTCAGAAATGTCTTCAGAGGCAGTTAGAAAATTTTGCCAATTAGACAATGCTTCAATTAATTTAATGCGCAATGCTGTTGAGCAAATGCATTTATCTGCTAGGGCTTATTTTCGTATTTTAAAATTAGCGCGCACTATTGCAGACTTGGCTGTTCAAGAAAAAATTTTTATTCAACACATTGCCGAGGCCTTACAATACCGCCCAAAAGTAGAATGAGATGGTTGCAAAATTTATTTTGGATACATTTTAATTTATGCTATAATAAATATTAGGGATCTGTCGCCGAATACTCTTTCGAGTAGAAAATTTCAAATTTTATACCGAATACGGTATTCGGCGACAGACCCCATTAGAGATCTTTTTAATTGTTATTTATGAAAAAAAAATTAATAATACTTTTTCTTGTTTTTATTTTTATTATCACTTCTGGTTTTGGTTGCAAATTAACGGATAAAAAAACCCAAGAAGCAATGAATCCAGTTGTTCTTAATTATTGGCGGGTTTGGGATGATTCAGACGCTTTTACAAATATTTTTGATGAATATAAAAAATTACATCCTTTTGTTACTATTAATTATCGAAAATTTCGTTATAGTGAATATGAAAAAGAGCTGATTAATGCTTTGGCTGAAGATCGCGGGCCAGATATTTTTTCTATACCAAGCACGTGGATTAAAAAATATCAAAGCAAAATAACGCCAATGCCAGCTACTATTACCATGGCTTATCCAGTAGTTAAGGGAACGCTTAAAAAAGAAGTTATACCTGAGCTACGAACTACTAAAAGCATAACTTTAAAAGGAATTAAAGATAATTTTGTTGATATAGTTTATGATAATATAATAATTAAAATCACTGATACAACAACTAAAAAAGCAACAGAGCAAGTTTTTGGCTTACCTCTTTATTTAGATACTTTAGTTATGTATTATAATAAAGATTTATTAAATAATGCTGGCATAATTCAACCTTCTTCTTTTTGGAATACAGAATTTCAACAAAGCGTAAAAAAAATGACTAAGCAAAATACGCAAGGTCAAGTTATTCAATCAGGCGTTGCTTTAGGCAGTAGTAATAATATTGATAACTTTAGCGATATTCTTTCAGTTTTAATGATGCAAAATGGCGCAATAATGATGAATGATTTAGGACAAGTTACATTTAATAGCATACCAGAAACATTTAAAGAGCAGCGTTATGCGCCAGGAATGGAGGCTTTGCTTTTTTATACAGATTTTTCTAACCCAGCCAAAGAAGTTTATAGCTGGAATGAAAATCTTGGCAATGCGTTAGATGTATTCACTCAAGGTAAATTAGCGCTAATGTTTGGTTATTCATACTATTTACAGCAAATTAGATCCCAATCCCCTAAATTGAATTTTGGTATTGCTAAATTACCACAAATAGAAGGTAATTCGCATAGTATTAATTTTGCTAATTATTGGGTAGAAACAGTTTCTAATAAAAGTAAAAACGCTGATGTTGCCTGGGATTTTATTCAATTTGCTGCTAGCGCTGAGCAGGTTAAATCATATTTAAGCGCAACTAAACGTCCAACTGCTTTACGCGCTTTAATTACTGAACAATTAGAAGATATGGATATTGGCGTTTTTGCTGAACAAAGTTTAACTGCCAAAAATTGGTATAAAGGAGCTGATGCTGACGCAACAGAAGCTATTATTGGTAACATGATTAATAGTTTAGTTGCTGGTCAAGAAAAAATTGAAGATATTATTAATTCTGGAGCAGAAAAAGTTCAACAAACAATAACAAAGTAGGAATTAAAAAGAATGGATTGTGTGTTAATTAGGGTCTGTCGCCGAATACCGTATTCGGTATAAAATTCCAAATTTTTGTAAATTTTGTCAAAAATTTTTTCGCTAATATAACCATATTCCCTCAAAACTTTTTAAAAAAATTTCCTAAAAATTTGAAATTTTCTACTCGAAAGAGTATTCGGCGACAGACCCAATTAATAATTTTATAATAAATTTTCTACTTATGAAAAAATATTTAAAATTTTGCGTTTTATTTTTTGTTTTATTGTTAGCCATTGTTATAAATTTAATTAGTGTTAACATTGTTACTGCCGCAGACGGAGGAATTATTCCAAGAGAAAGGTATGCGAAGGGCAATTATCAATTAAACGATATAATTAGTGTGGCAGTTAATGTTGCTAATTTTATTTTGAGTATAGTTGGTTCTTTGTCTTTAGTAATGTTTATTTATGGCGGTATTACTTTTTTAATTTCAGGAGGCAGTAGTACCCAAGTAGAAAAAGGCAAACAAATTATTTTAGGCGCGATAATTGGTTTAGTATTAGTTTTTACTAGTTATTCTATTATTAAATTAGCTTGTACTGCCTTAGGTGTTACCACAATAAAAAATACGCTTAACATTGAGTTGTCTAAGTGATCAATCTAGAACCAACAGCTTTACAAACTTTTAACTTTACAAACTTTTAACTTTACAAACTTTCAACTTTACAAACTTTCAACTAATAATTATATCCATGGATAAAATAGCAGAAAAACAAAATAAAATTTTTAGTAAAAAAAAGTTTTTTGTTTCCAATAAAATATTTATGGGCACAGAAACAGTGGCTGAGCAATTGCGTAGTGCTAGGCAAAATAGAAAAATTAAACTAAAACAAGTAGCTGAAAAATTAAAAATTAATTATAAATATCTTGATGCTTTGGAAAAAGGCGATTATAATAAATTGCCTAAAGGTATTTATGGCAAGAATTTTTTGCGAGAATATGCTAATTTTTTAAAATTGAATTATTTAGATTTAATTGCTGCCTATGAGCTGGAAGCAAATATTTATCATCCTCGCGAAGAAAAAGAATTGTTTGCCAAACAAGTAATTAAAAATCGATATTTTTGGGCAATGCCAAAAGTTATTAAAAATATTTTAATTATTTTTATTGTTATTGTTTGTTTTGTTTATTTGGGATTTCGTTTAAATAGAATTATTGCTTTACCAAATTTATTAATTATTAGTCCTGCTGATAATTTAGTTACTAAACAACGTATTATTGAAGTATCTGGGCAAGCCGAGCCTGAAACAAAAATAACTATTAATGGAGAAACAATTTTAAATAATATTCAAGGAAATTTTAATAAAACTATTAATTTAAAAATAGGTTTAAATTTTATTACCATTACGGCTAGTAAAAAATATGGCAAAAACAGAACAATAACTAAACAGGTTTTAGTTAATCCTGTTGCGGAATAATAGATATTGCCAAGAAGCAATGAATAGTTTATTATAGAAAGTATCAAGGAGGCCAGAGGTCTGTTGCTAAATATGGCATTTAGCGGTAGATTTTAGAGGCTTTTTAATTTACTAAAATAATCAAATGGAAAATCAAATAAAAACAGCTAAAGAAACAAGTGATAATTTTAAAAAAATACAAGCTGCGGCAGAGGCTATAGAGCAAATCAAAGAAAAATATGGCGAAGGAGCGATTATGAGGTTTGGTGAAGCTAGAAAATCAGATGTTGACGTTGTTCCAACGGGGTGTTTGTCATTAGATATTTCCTTGGGTGTTTATGGTGTTCCTCGGGGGCGTATTATAGAAATATTTGGTCCAGAAGCTAGCGGTAAAACAACTTTAGCTCAACATGTTATTGCTGAAGTGCAAAAAACAGGAGGCATTGCTGCTTTTATTGACGCTGAACATGCGCTTGACCCAGAATATGCTGAAAAAATAGGTATTAATATTAAAGAAATGTTGATTAGTCAGCCTGATACAGGAGAGCAAGCCTTAGAAATATTAGAAACCCTAGTGCGTTCTAATGCCGTTGATGTTATTGTTGTAGATAGTGTAGCTGCTTTAGTGCCTCAAAAAGAAATTGAAGGCGATATGGGAGATTCTCATATGGGCCTTCAGGCTAGATTAATGAGCCAAGCTTTAAGAAAATTAACTGGTATTATTTCTAAAACTAAAACTGTTGTTATTTTTATTAATCAAATACGAATGAAAATTGGCGTTTTTTTCGGCAATCCTGAAACAACAACAGGCGGCACAGCCTTGAAATTTTATGCTTCAGTTAGAATTGAAGTAAGAAGGGCTGCGCATATTAAACAAGGAGATAGAATAATTGGCAATAGAGTTAAAGCTAAGATAGTTAAAAACAAAGTTGCTGCGCCGTTTAGAGCTTGTGAATTTGATATTATGTATAATGAAGGGATTTCTATTTCAGGTGATCTTTTAGATACAGGCGTAGTATATGATGTTGTTAATAAAAAAGGTAATTCTTATGCTTTTGGTGAAATTAAATTAGGCGTTGGACGAGAAAACGCTAAAAGATTTTTGCGATCTGATAAAAAATTAATGCAAGAGATTAGGAAAAAAATTTTTACAGCAGTAAAAGCAAAGGAAGTTGAAGAAGTTAAATAAAGGGTCTGTCGCCGAATACCGTATTCGGTATAAAATTCCAAATTTTTGTAAATTTTTTCAAAAATTTTTTCGCTAATATAACCATATTCCCTCAAAACTTTTTAAAAAAATTTCCTAAAAATTTGAAATTTTATACTCGAAAGAGTATTCAGCGACAGACCCATAAATATTTATTTAAGTTTTTTAATACCTAGTTTTAATAAAGCGCCATTAATTTTTACATCTTTTAAATTTGTAGTATCTTTAATGTTTTTTATTTCATTACTTAAGGTGTCTTTTAAAATCTTATCTTTAAAGGTTTTAATAGTGTTTAGAATTAATTCACTATCCGTAGAATAATATATTTCTGCGCGATCTTTAAGACTGAGTTTTGAATCCTTGCGCGCTACATTTACGAATCGTACAATTTCGCGCTTGATGCCTTCCAATTTTAATTCACTTGTAATGTTTGTATCAAGTTCAACTGAGATATTTCCGTCCCCTTTTTCACAAACAATATTTTTAACATTCAATTCGTCCTTTATTAAATTTAAATAATTTTCATTAATTGAAAATTGAAAATTGAAAATTGAAAATTTTTCTAGTGGTTGTCGTACTTTAATTCCAGCCTTATCTCTTTTTGCTAAACCAAATTCAATAACATTCCTGACTTGCTCCATTTCTTCTAATATATTGTCAAACTTTTTAGTTTTTAAATTAATGATTTCTGGCCATTTTTCAAGATGCACTGATCTATCTTTATTTTTAAAATTATTTTCTGTTATCTTTTGCCAAACTTGCTCAGCGATAAAAGGAGCAAAAGGCGCCATTACTTTTGCCAACTCTGTTAAAATAAATTTAGTTGTAGAAAGCGCAGCTTGTTTATCTTTTTCGTCTTCACTTTTAAATCTGTCGCGTGAACGCCTTAGATACCAAGTTGATAGATCATCAATAAATTTACTAATTGGTCGAGAAGCTTCAGGTAAATTATATTTTTCTAAGTTTTCGGTTACTTCTTTAATTAATTGATTTAATCTCGTTAGTATCCATATATCTAAAATATTTTCTTTGTTATCTATATCTTTTGTAAAGATTTTATTGCTTGGCAGCATGAATAATTCATAAAATTTAACAACATTCCAAAGTATTATTATATTTTTTCGTAATGCATCTTGAATATCTATTTCAGAAAAATTAGTATCATCTCCAAGCATGATGGGACTATTCATAAAATATATGCGCAAGGCGTCGCTGCCATATTTTTCCAGTGTTGCGCGCGGATCAGGATAATTGCCGAACAATTTACTCATCTTTCGGCCGTCTGTTCCAGCTAAAACTCCACTAACTATAACATTTTTAAAAGAAATGGAATTAAATAGGGTGTTTGACAAAACGTGTAGATAATAAAACCAACCTCTAAGTTGGCCGGTATATTCAATAATAAAATCCGCGGGAAACATATTTTTAAAATTTTCTTGTTTTTCAAAAGGATAATGAAATTGCGCAAAAGGCATAACGCCAGATTCAAACCAACAGTCTAATATTTCTTTAACTCTTTTCATAACGTTTCCGCATTCGCATTTTAATTCATATTTATCTATATTTGGCCGATGCAAATCTTCTACTTTTTCCCCGCTTAATTTTTCAATTTCTTCAATTGATCCTAAGACTTTTATTTTATTGCAATTAGAACATTTCCAAACAGGAATTGGCGATCCCCAATAGCGTGATCTAGAAAGACACCAGTCAGGCGCGCTTTCAATATTATTTTTAAATCGACCTTCTTTAAAATATTTAGGCACCCAATTTATTTCTTTATTCGTTTCTAGCATTCTTTCTTTTATTTTTTGCACATTCAAATACCAAGCCTTCTGAGTTTTATAGATTAGAGGAGTGTTGCAACGATAACAAAAAGGATAAGTATGCGTGAAATCAAAACTGGAAAAAATAATACCTCGTTTTTCCAGATCAAGTAAAACATCGCGATTAGCTTTTTTAAAATAATATCCGTTCCATTGTCCTGACGACTCCAAATAAACTCCGTTCTCATCCATTAGATTAATCATTGGCAATTTAACTTTTTCACCAAGCCTAAAATCATCTTCGCCAAAATTTGGCGCAATATGGACAATGCCTGTCCCATTTTCGGCTGTTACAAAATCAGCTGCATAAACTTTATAAGTTTTATCTGATTTTATAATTTCATTATTGTTTAAATTATATATCGGTTCATATTTTAGACCGACTAGGTGTTTTCCTTTAATTTTCTTTTTATTGTCCGAAAAACAGTTTCCTTGTTTTATTAAATCTTCAAGTCTATCAGAAGCAACAATATATTTATCAATAGTTGTTTTTAATTCTCCATCAATAATGCCGCTACCAATAGATGTGTTTGTTTCTAAAATATAATAATCAATTTCATTTCCTACTGCCAATGCTAAATTTCCAGGCAATGTCCATGGCGTTGTTGTCCACGCTAACAAATAAGTATTATCATCAATGTGAATATTTTTGTTTGTATTGCTTGAGTTTTTGATTTTAAATTTTACAACAACAGACTTTTCAGTTACATCACGATAAGAACCCTCATCCATTGTAATTTCAAACTTTGATAAAGGCGTAGCGCAACGTGGGCAATGCAAGCTGGTGCGATAACCCTCGTAAATAAAATTCATGTCATATAATTTTTTAAAAGACCAAATAACACTTTCCATGAATTTTAAATCCATTGTTTTATAGGCGTTTTTTATATCAACCCACCTTCCTATTCTGTTAATATACCATTCCCATTGTTCGGTTCCCTTGTTAACATAAGATCGACAAGCATCAACAAATTTATCAACTCCTAATTCTTCAATGTCTTTTTTGTTTTTTAATTCCAACTGTTCTTCAACTTTATTTTCCGCTGGTAACCCATGACAATCCCAACCCCAAACACGCTCAACTCTGTATCCCTTCATTGTCCAATATCTTGGCACAACATCTTTGGCAATACTAGGGAGTAAAGTTGCATAATGAGGTAAACCTGTAATAAAAGGAGGACCATCATTAAAAATAAAATTGCCTTTTGGCGCGTTTTTTATGATGGATTTTTTAAATGTCTCTGCTCTTTGCCAGAAATCTAAAACATCTTCTTCCATTTTTGCGTATGGGTTTTGGATTTCATCACGTTTGTTTTCTTGATTATTTTGCGTATTTTTAAAATTTTATACCGAATATGGTATTCGGCGATAGACTCTTTATAAAATAATTTTTTTTAAGCTCTTTCTACATACTCTCCAGTGTCAGTGTTTATTCTAATAATATCATCTTGATTAATAAACATTGGCGCGTTAATTTTTGCGCCAGTTTCTAGTTCAATAATTTTAGTTACATTGCCAGCTGAATTACCTTTAATTCCAGGAGGAGAGCTTATTACTTTAAGCTCTATTTTAATAGGTAACTTTATAGCCACTGGCTTGTCTTGAAAATACAAAATATCAACATCAAGTCCTTGTTTTAAAAATTTTAGTTTTGCGCCAATTTGTTCAATAGGCAAACTAAATTGCTCAAATGATTGATTGTCCATAAAATACGCTTCGTTATTGGCTTGATACATAAAATTAGCTTGTTTAATTTCCGTAATTGCTTCTTCAGCCTTGTCATTCCCTTGAAATGTTTTTTCAATAACGTTGTTGTTAATTAAATTTTTTAATTTAGTTTTCAATACTGCTCCGCCTCGCCCCATTTTATGATGTTCAGCTTTAATTACAACAAAAGGATTACCAGCTATTTTTATTAATTGACCAATTTTGATTTCGCTCAAATTCAACATAAATAAAATTTTAATTAAGGGTCTGTCGCCGAATACGGTATTCGGCGACAGACCCATTATGAGGATTTATATTCAAAAGAGTGTTTTGGCAATATGCTCTATTTATTAGTAAAAGGCAATAAAGCCATAACTCTGGATCGTTTTATAGCTATTGCTAGTTTGCGCTGATGAGTAGAACAAGTTCCAATTCGTTTTCTTGGTAAAATTTTACCATAAAAATTAATAAAACGGCGCAAGAGTTGCGTGTCTTTATAGTCAATGTCGTCAATGTTGTTTAAACAAAAATAACATTGTTTGTCTTTTTTTATTGAAGTTTCCATATATTATATAAATATTAAAATGGAATATTTTCTACTTTAATTTCTTCTTCGGTTGGGTTGGTTTCATTGTTGTCAAACGATTCATCAATGTTAATTACTGGTTCATTTGCTATGACTTGTTGTCTGTTTGATTGATTTTGTCCCATATTAGTTGCTACTCTATCAAGCATAATCATATTTTCAGCAATAATTTCAGTGCGGTATCTTTTAATACCATCTTGTCCAGTCCAATCATGAGTTTGTAAACGACCTTCAATATAAATTTTTGAACCTTTTTTTAAATATTGTCCGCAAATTTCCGCCAACCTTCTCCACGCGACAATATTGTGAAATTCAACTTTTTCTTGTTTTTGACCTGATTGATCAGTCCAAATTAAATTAGTAGCAACAGCAAAAGAAGCAACTGATTGACCTGATAAAGTGGTTTTAATTTCAGGATCACGAGTTAAATTACCAATGATCATGGCTTTGTTTAAATTCATAGATGTAATTTAATTATTATTAATTAAAAAAAATAACAGCAAAATTATAAATTAAATTTTTTTATAATAAATCGTCTGTCTCTAAAATTTTATCCAATTTTTCATCAAGTTCTTTTAAATTAATATCAGGTTTATTCTGAATTTTTGTTTTTTCTTCAATAATTTTTTCTTCTTTTAATCCTCTGGCAGTAATTTTGTCGGCGATTTTTTTGTCTTTAGCAATTTTAGCAGCGGTTTTAACTTTTTTAACAACAATTTGGTGTCTTAAAATTTCACTCATCATGCGTAAATGTTTGTCTATTTGAGCTAACATTGAACCAGTTAAATCAAATTCTACTAAACTGTAATAACCAAAACGAAAAGTTTTAATTGGGTAAATTAATCGTTTTTTGCCCCATTCCTGATTTAAGGTAATAACGCCACCAGCGTCTTTAATTATTTGATTAATTTTTTCCACAATCAATTTAACCTCATCTTCGCTAAATTTATTAGAGGTTATATAAAGCAGTTCATAACGTGAAATATTTGATCGTTTTACTTTAGACATAATAGTTTATTTAAAAAAATCCTAGATATTCTCTAGTGATTATTAAAATAACCAATTTTTAAAAATTGAGAATACCTTTAGCAACGCATTAAGCGAAGCTATCTTGCCTTTTGCAAGATATGGAAAAGGTTTAAAAAATAAGTATTTAATTATGCTAGCACTTTAACATACAGTAAAAAAAATTGCAAGAGTAAATATTTCATGCTAAAGTTTTAAAGTTATTTTGGGTCTGTCGCCGAACACCGTATTCAGCAACAGACCCATCTTTAAGTATTTTTAATGGAAATTTATGAAATATTTTTTTGTTTTAGGCAACAACCCAACGCTATCAATTGCTGAAATTACAACAGTTTTTTCTGGACAATCAATTATTGTTAATGATCAAATATTAATATTGGATAGCTTGGAAAATATTCAACCATCGCAAGTAATAACTAGATTGGGTGGAACAATTAAGTTGGGAGTAATTAACAGTCAGGTTGATAGAAAAAATTATAAAAAAATATTAAAAAATATTTTACAATTGATTGAAAAAAAAGAAATTGTTGGTAAGTTTAAGTTTGGCATTTCTTGCTATGGCGTTGACACAATCAATGAGAAAAAACTTGGATTGACAATAAAAAAAAATCTTCAAGATAAAGGAATTAGCTGTCGTTGGGTTGTTAGCAATGAAGCTACTTTGTCTAGCGTTGTTGTTGAACAAAATAAATTAATTGATAAGGGAATGGAAATTATTTTAATTAAAATCAACAATAAAATATTAATAGGCCAAACTCTGGCTGTTCAACCTTTTAAACAACTATCTTTTCGGGATTATGGTAGGCCAGCGCGCGATGATTTATCTGGAATGTTACCGCCAAAATTAGCGCAAATTATGCTTAATTTAGCTAAAATTAAACCAAATTATACTATCCTAGACCCCTTTTGCGGTTCAGGAACTATTCTTACCGAAGCCATGTTAATAAATTCTCAAAATGTGATTGGCGCGGATATTTCTTCAAAAGCAATTAAAGATACAAAAAAAAATATAGAATGGATAACTACAAACTACAAACTGCCAATTATCAACTACCAACTATTCAACGTTGATGTAACACAAATTTTAAAACACGTTCAGGCTAATTCAATTGATGCGATAGTTACTGAGCCATATCTTGGACCGCAAAGAGGTAAAATAAAAATTGAGCAGGTAGTTAAAGAATTAAATAATTTGTATAGTCAGACGTTGATTGAGTTTGATAAAATTTTAAAATCAACAGGTAGAATAGTTATGGTTTGGCCAGTATTTTGTTCGCATCAAGAATTAAGGCATCTTAATCCAATTTTAAATAATTTTAAAATTATTAATCCAATTTTGAAAAATTTACAGCAAGACAAAAGAATAAAATTAACCGAAAGAAACACCATTATCTATGGTCGTGAGCAACAAAAAATTTGGAGAGAAATTGTTATTTTAGAAAAATTTACTTATTAAATAAAAAATTACAAACATCACCGTCTTGCATTATATAGTCCTTACCTTCAGTTCTAATTAAACCTCGTTCTCTTGCTATTGTTTCTGAGCCAGCTTCAATTAATTTTTGCCAATTAATAATTTCTGCTCTAATAAAACCTTTTTCAAAGTCAGTATGAATTACTCCTGCTGCTTGCGGGGCTTTAGAGTTGCATTTAATTGTCCATGCCCTTGTTTCATCAGGCCCTGTTGTTAAAAAAGTAATTAATCCCAAGGCCTCATAAGTGCTTTTAATTAATTGATCAAGATTGCTTTGTTTTAAACCTAATTCCTTAATATATTCAGCTTGTTCAATTTCATTTAAACCAGCAATTTCTTTTTCTAACATAACATTAATTTTTATTATTTGATTATTCGGGCTTAATGAGGATGCTTGAGAATTTTCTTCATTAATGTTTAATACATAAATAATAGGCTTGGCAGTTAAAAGACATAGGTCTTTAATTTGTTCTTTTTCTTCCTTATTTAAATCTATTTCACGAATTGCTTGTCCTGCTGATAGCGCTTGAATTAATTTTTCCAATGTATTTTTTAAGGCAATACTTTCTTTATTATTGCTCTTAACGTCTCTGGCTGTTTTTTCTAATTTTTTTTGTGTTATTGCTAAGTCAGCAAAAATTAATTCTAAATTAATTGTTTCTTTGTCGTCATCAGGGTCAATTTTGTTGTTAACATGAATTATTTCATTATTTTTAAATTCACGAATAACTTCACAAATAGCATCGCATTCTCTAACGCGCGCTAAAAATTGATTGCCCAAGCCTTCTCCAAGATGCGCTCCTTTAACCAAGCCTGCAATATCAACAAACTCAATTATTGTTGGAATAATTTTTTTAGGTTTGGACATATCGGCTAATTTAGCTAATCTTTCATCAGGTACTTTGACTACGCCGACATTGGGATCAATAGTACAAAAAGGATAATTAGCAATTTCTGCTTGTTTTTTTGTTAATGCATTAAATAAAGTTGATTTGCCAACATTAGGCAAGCCAACAATACCAACAGATAAAGCCATAAATTTTATTTATTTTGTTTTTATAAATTTTATTCTACAATAAATTTGATAAAATGTGAAGCATAATATATTTGGCGCATTAATTTGACATAATTAAATTTTTAAGTTAATATCTACTCATATTTAAAATAAGTATTTTATAAATCAAATAATTTATGTTAATGATCAGACTTTCTAGAATTGGTAAAAAAAATAAACCAATATATCGTTTAATAATTTCGGAAAAAAATAGAGATATCTACGCGCCATCTTTGGAAATATTGGGCTCATATAATCCGTATAATAAAGACTTGCAAGCCAATGGTGAGAGAATTAAATACTGGATAAGTAAAGGCGCGCAAATGTCCCCAACTGTTAATAATCTTTTATTAAGCAAGGCTATTATTAATGGAAAAAAGGTAAGCGCTTCAAGGTCGGGAATACAAAAAAATGTTGTTTTGGAAATTAAACCAACTCAAGCTCAACAAACTGAAAATCAAAATAAGACAGCTTAAAATTTTTAATAAACATTGACAAATTTATAAATTATGTTACATTAACATAGTCCCATTAACTATAATAATGGGTTTAATTTTTAAGAGCTCTTTCAAATCTGACTTAATTAGCAAATAGTTTTAAAAAACTATCATATTGGTCAATTTTGGAAGAAAAAGAAAAATTTTTATGACAAACCAAACACAGGTAAGCGATAAAGCATTTTTGGAGTTTATTGCTAAATCCATTGTTTCCAATCCTGATGCAGTATCAGTTGAAAGAACAGTGGATGAAATGGGCGTTTTATTAACTTTAAAAATTGATCAGGCTGATATGGGCTATATTATCGGTCGTAAAGGTCAAACTGCTCAAGCATTGAGAACTTTGCTAAAGATAATTGGCGCTAAAAACAATGCTCGCGTTAATTTAAAGATTTACGAACCAGAAGGATCAAGAAGGCCAATGGCAAGCACTAATGTTGACATTGATACCTCATCTGTTGATGACTTAAGAATATAAGTTAAAATCATCAAATAGTAAAAATAACAAAAAGCCACATAATCGTGGTTTTTTGTTGTCATGGGTCTGTTGCCAAATATTGTATTTGGCGACAAACCCATCATCTTTATGACTTTTCATATAATAACAATTTTTCCCAATATTTTTGATTCTTATTTTAATGAATCTATTCTTAAGCGTGCGCAAAAAAATAATTTAATTAAAATAAAAATTTATAATCTGCGCGATTGGACTAATGATAAACATAAAACAGTTGATGATACGCCTTATGGCGGCGGCGCTGGAATGATAATGAAAATTGAACCACTTTATAAAGCAATAAAAGATATTAAATCAAAAATAATAAATAATAAATTAGCAAAACAAAAAAATACAAAAATTATTTTATTATCAGCAAAAGGCAAGTTATGGAATCAAAAATGCGCTCAAGCGCACATAGGGCTAGATAATATAATTTTAATTTGCGGTCGCTATGAAGGCATTGACGAAAGGATTAAAAAATTTATTGATGAAGAAGTATCTATTGGTGATTATGTTTTAACTGGCGGCGAGATTGGCGCTATGGCAATAATTGATTCAATTTCAAGATTATTGCCAGATGTTTTGGGTAATAGCCAAAGTCTTATTAATGAATCACACTCCACTCCTGGCGTTTTAGAATATCCTCAATATACTCGTCCTGAAATTTTTACTATTGATAAAAAATCTTATCGCGCGCCAAAAGTGTTATTGTTAGGTAATCATAAAAAAATTGCTGAATGGCAACAAAAAAAAATGAAAAAATTAAAATAGAGATAAAATAAGGCTAAGTGTTTCTTTTTTTATTCTTTTGCTATAATAGAAGAATAAGGGGCTGTTATTGAATACGGTATTCGGTAACAGACCCAATAAGTATTTTTAAACAATTAATTTATGAAAAAAGTTATAAAATTTAGTTTATTTATTTTGTTTTTCTTAATTATTTTTTCTCAAATAAATGTTGTTGGAGCAGAAGCAGGAACTACTGTCAGCATCCCTAATCCTTTGGGGGCGACCACTGGTACTAGTATTCCTATTCTTCTTGGTAAAGTTATTAATACCGCCTTGAGTGTTGTAGGCTCTTTGGCTTTGGTAATGTTTGTTTATGGCGGAATTACATGGATGTTAAGCTCTGGCAGTCCAGAACAAGTAACAAAAGGAAAAAATATTTTTATCTGGGCAACTGTTGGTTTAATTATTATATTTTCAGCCTATGCTTTAGTTACTCTTGTTTTTACAAGTATGGGCGTAAAATAATAACAAAACGGAAAGTTTTCCTACATAAGACGCAGACCCATTATGAGAACAGCATTGCTGCTCCGATAGCTCCTGCTTTTTCACCCAAAGAACTTTTAACAACTTTAATTTTGCGAGCTGTTTCTGATTTAATAAAACTTCGCATAGATTTTTTTGTTTTTGACAAAAATAAATCGCTAGAATTAATAACAGCGCCGCCAAGAACAATTATTTCAGGATCAATTATATTAACTATATTGGCCAAATTAATTCCTAAATAATGGCCAAATTCTTGATAAAATTTTTCCGCTAAAATATCTCCACGATAAGCTTCTTCTGCCAAAGAAGCTGGATTATTTTGTACTAATTTATGATAAGCCTCTTCCAGTCTAATGCCGTTTTGGTAATCAATTACTAGCCAACCAGGCTCGCCAGCTCCTCCATGAGCGCCTAAATATATTTCTTCATTAAACCACCAGGCGCCGCCAATACCCGTGCCAATAGTTATGCCAAAAACATTTTTATACTTTTTGCCAGCTCCGATTTTAGCTTCAGCGCGAGTAAAACAATTGGCGTCATTGTCTAGTCTTATATTTAAATTTAATCTAGTTTCTAAACAAGCTAATAATTTTTGTCCATTTAGCAATGGGATATTAGGCGCGTTTAAAACTTTTTTTTCTTGATAATCAAGAATTGCCGCAACCCCTACTCCTATGTTTTTTACTAACACTTGATCTTGTCTAGCCTTATCTAGTAACGGTTCAATTAAGGCATTAAGCATAATCATAAAATGCTCTAAATTATCTTTGGGCGTGGCTAATGTATAATCAGCTAAAATTTTAGCGCCATCAAATAACACTGCGCTCATTTTAGTGCCTCCAATATCAACTCCGATAGTGTAATTTTTATTTGTAGTATTCATTTTAATATTGTTTGTTAAATAATAATTTTGCTTCTTGCCATAAAGCTGGATTATTATTTTTTTCTTTTTCCCAATACCACCATTCAACTCCCCAAAGATAAAATTGGCGAAAACCAGTTTGATGAGCAAACTCTATTATTGCTCTAAACTTATCAAGGCTCATAGTACGCTCTCTTTCAGCTTGAGTCAAGTTTTGATAAGGTTTTGGCCCCCATGGCTCAGCTTGAAGCTCAACAACAATCCATTCTTTAGGATTAGCAAAAATGCTAGTTATATTTTTTTTAAAACGAAAAAAAGCAGGGGTAATTGGATAATGAATATATTTTTTTAATGTTTGAGAATAAGTGTCGCGATACATTGTTGTGCCAAAAATATCTGCTCGTTTAGCTGCTGAAACCCATAAAGAAAGTTCGCCAGAATCAGTTATCGTAATTGGCCTGTTGTCTAAACTTTTTGCTAAAGCGATTTCTTTATCTAAAAACTTACTATCTGAAGATGGGCAATTGCCAAAATGATTTAAGAATGGTTCATTTTCAATTTGCCAAGATTTTATTATTTCTTTGTCTTTATATCTTTTAATCACTTTTTCAATATAAATTAAAATAGCTGCTTCTCTTTGTTCTTTAGAAAAATTATTAGTCCAATTAGGAAAATGACATTCTGGCCAACGCGGTAATCTGCCGCCAATTGCTAAAATTATTTCTGCTTGAACTTCGCTGGCTTGTTTAATTTGCCAATCAAGGTCATTCCAAAAATATTGATTGTTAGAAAATTCAATTTCATCCCAATAAGCTGGCAAGCGTATTTTTTTTACTCTTAAATCATAGAGTATTTCCAAATAAACTTTTTGCCAATCAAAGCCTAAACTTTGCGCTTGTTTTTTGGAAAAAGTTAAGCCATAAGCTAGTTCTTGTTGTTTATAAATATATCCATGACTAAAAACAAAAACAAAAAATAGAACAACAATAAGAATAAAAAATAATTTTTTAAATATTTTAAAACTAGTTATCATAAAACTTATCTTATGTGGTCTTGCTGCCAAGCACCACCACATTTGCGGGACATTTAACAATAGAACCTCTATGGCAAAATAGTTGACTTAGGCAAAATAGTTGACTTAATAAGTGCATTAACAACAAAATGAGCTATAGAATAAGAAGCTACAATTATTATTAAACCAATTATAGCGCGTTGAATTGTGTCTTTGGCTTTATTAATCTTTTCTTCCTCGCCTCCTGCAGTCATCCAAGTAAATCCTGCATAAAGCATTAAAATTACAAAAATTATGCCTAATAAGCCTAAGCTTGCTTTAATAATTTTGGCAATAATTAAAATTAAACTATCGGGCGTGGCAGTTGTTTGCCCATAAACTGCGCCGATTTTAGTTAATCCACCGTTTTTAACAGTTTTTAGCCAATCAGTTGCTTTTGCTTCATTAATTAAAGAAAAATTTATCAATAATGACATAGCAAGCAATAAAAAAATAAAACTTGCAGCATGTTTAGTTAATTTCATACTTTTTTAGTTATATATGTTATAATTAAATAAGAGTATAATTAGTAAAAACGTAAATTTACCTTTGAAGTGCACCACTCATGTATAATTTAATTGGCGAAGCCAATTAAATTATACATGAGTTATCAACACTTTCAAAAGACCGATAGAATGGAAATCTCCATCCTATTGAACAAGGGTTATTCTGTCCG
>JAHJAP010000053.1 GCA_018813805.1 Patescibacteria group bacterium | reverse complement strand
TTTATTTAATGCCCTATTTTTCATGCTAATATTATCATATCATTTTTATACATTAATCATGTCATAAATGACATAATATAACAAGTTTTTTATTCATAAATACAAAAATCTACTGATATTAGTAGATTTCTGTATGTGCGGAAGGAGAGGGATTCGAACCCTCGAAGGCTTTGACACCTTACCCGCTTTCCAAGCGAGCGCACTCGGCCTCTATGCGACCCTTCCAAAAAAAATGGCATATAGGAACAGGCCCAAAGACGCTGACAAAACTAAATTGGCGCTCTAGGCTCGAAAAACTCAAACCCTCCCTATCCCTGCTCAAGTCCACGAACATAATTAACACTTTTAAAAATTAGATTTTGACAATTTTTTATCAGGGAGGGGACGCTCAAAAACCTGCAATAACGAAAAATTAAAATTTTATTTTTTATTACTTTTTTAACTGGTTTAATTTTTTTACTTTAACCTCTTTTTTGTCTAAAACCGGCTTTTGTAAATCATTAGTCGTTTTCTTTTTACGTTTAACAGTTGCTTTTTGAACATTATCTTCAACTAAATTATCAGCGCTTGCTTTATTAATTTGCGCAACAGACAATCCCAAGCGATGATCGTTTGGTTCAACAGAAACAATTACAAAATTTTTCTTATCTCCAGCTTTATAAATTTCATTAATTTTTTGTCCTGGTAATAAACCCAATTGACTAACATGCGCCAAGCCGTGAATATCACTATCTAATTCAATAAATAAACCAAAGGGATTAATTTTCAAAATCATACCTTCTACTTGCTGATTTATTTTATATTTATCCCCAACATTCTGCCAAGGATCCTTGATTAATTTTTTAGCTGACAAAAATATTTTTGAACCATCAATAGAAATAATTTCAGCCCTAACAACATCGCCAATTTTGAATAAAACAGATGGATTATCAATACGCTGCCATGCTAATTCACTTATATGAATCAACCCCTCTAAATTTTGACCAAAACTAACAAACATTCCAAAATCAGTTAAAGCAATAACAGTGCCATCAACAATACTGCCAGGCTTATATTGAGAAATAATATCTTTTTGTTTTTCCTGCCAAGCCTCTTTTTCGCTAATAATTAATTTTTCTTCTTTTTCATCCATAGCCATAACTTTACCCTCTATTTCCGAACCAACAAAAAATTTAAGTTTGTCTAAAATTTTATTTTTATCTCCGCTATTAACTCGCGGATAATTTTTCGGAGCTAATTGTGAAACAGGTAAAAAACCAACAATCTGGCCATAACTAACAATTAAACCGCCCTTATTAGCATCATTAATTTTTACTTTAATAATTTTTTTATTCTCAAAAGCATCAATTAATGTAGCCCAAGCTTTTTGTTGGCCTGTATGTTTAAAAGATAACTCTAATTCACCATTTTCATTTTCTTCTTCAATAACTGTAGCCTCTACTTCATCACCTGTTTTTAAATTAGCGTATTCATCAGCTTCAAAATATAATTCATTACCACGCACCACGCCAATAATAACACCATCAATGTCTAGCCTAACCTCGGCTTTAGAAGCAAAAATTACAGTCCCCTTAACAATGTCTCCTGTTTGAACAATGTTGGTAGTGTCCTGATCTAATAATTTTTTAAAATCAGCTTCTTGCGCGCTGATTATTTTGTTGTCTTTTATCATATTATTGCTTATTTGGACCTATTTTATTAACAAATAAAAAAAGACCCTTTACCCTTCCTTAATTTAGGAAAGTTCTTCTGTCACCTTTTGTAACAAATCAATCAGAAGAATTTATTATAGGTGAAATATTAAATTTATAAATAACTTAAATTTTCTACTTTTTCACTTTATATTTATTATATATAAATATCAAAAAAAAACAAGGGGTGCTAAATAATACTATCCTTAACGCATAGCCTGGCTTATAATGCGCCATTGGATCAACAGTTAATTAATATCTAAAAAAGAGCAATTTTATGTTGCTCTTTTTTAGATATTATAACTCAACTAAAATTTAATTATTACAACTTGCGTCTAAGTCAGAGCTAGCACCTTCACCAAAGCCTGGCGATGGTGAAGTTGATGACAATTGTTCCTTGCATTCTGCTGGTGGATTATTAAATGCTGAACAAATTGTAGTTAACAAACTAGCTGCATCTCTTTTAGTCTGCGCTTGCTCGCCATTAACAACTAGAGCTGGCGAACCTTGAATGCCGTATTTTTCATTGTCAGATTTATAAACATCAAATGGCGGATAATTACCAGAAGCCCATGTTTTTTTATCATTAAATTTTTCTGTTACTTTATACTGTTTATCCATTGTCTTAATACAATTATTAATTTTATCTTGGTTTAAGCTGGCAGATTTTAAACAAGAAGCAGAGTCACTGCTTTGCAAAAAACATTTTAGATAATTATTTAATTTAGTTTTTTCTTCTTTTTGAATACAACATTGAGTTAATTGTTCATCTAATTCTTTCTTGCCATGCATGGCATAATCACAAAATTTTAAAGTAAAATTAATTTTATCACCCAATGTTTCTATAACAGGCAAAATACCTTTTTCAATCTGCGTACCATAGGGACAATGGCTCATAATAAACAATTCCACCTCTGGCTTATCTGTTTTGGATAAATTAGCGCTAGGCTGTTTATCTGTTTTGCCAGCCTTATTTGCCTGAGTTTCTTTGATCATCTGTTCTATGTCAATGCCTGATTGAAAAAATTTCTTACCATCTTTAGTCATATAAGAAGTATATTCTTGACCTTTAATATCTAGTTTAATAGAATACACATCTCCTTCTTCAACAATGCTTTTAATAATAACTTTCATTTCTGGTGGCAATAAATTTTCATTAATAAACTTTTCTGCTCTATTTTTAGCTTCTTCTGGTTTAAGTAACTGCTGAACAGGATGACGTTTAATTTTAATTAATTGTCTAACAGATTGGTGTTTAATTAGGCCATAACCAAATAGCAAACCAATTAATAATAAAATACCCACAGAAAAAATAATAATATTTTTTCTCTTACTTTTAACAAAAGTAAAAAAAGTAATAACATGTTTTTTCATAAATTGTTGGGTCTGTCGCCAAAATACTCTTTCGAGTATAAAATTTCAAATTTTTAGGAAATTTTTTTAAAAAATTTTGAGGGAATATGGTTATATTAGCGAAAAAGTTTTTGAAAAAATTTACAAAAATTTGAAATTTTATACCGAATACGGTATTCAGCGACAAACCCTTGTTAGTGTTATTGTTATTTATTATAAATAATTAGTAAGACAACTTTTATCTTAACAAAAAACCAATGTTATTGTCAAAAAACGTGTACTGTATATTATGGGTTTGTCGCCAAATACCGAATACGGTATTCGGCGACAAACCCATTATTCTATAGGCAATTCAAAACAAAATTTACTGCCCTGATCTTTACCTGCTGATTCAGCCCAAATTTTACCATGATGTTCTTCAATTATAATACGCGCCACATATAACCCAATCCCAATTCCTTCGGTATGTGTTAAAAAAGTATCATCACCACGAGAAAATTTTTCAAATAATTTAGGTAAATCACTTGGTTTAATGCCCATACCACTATCAGCTACACAAAAACGAATACATTTATCGATTAAATCAATTTTAATTGTCACATTGCCTTGCTTGGTATATTTAATAGCATTATCAACTAAATTCATTACTACCTGCCTAATTTTTTCTTCATCTATTTTAACCTTAGGTAAAATTTGGATTGATTTTTTAAATTCTAATCGTAAATTTCTCTTTTGAGCATACATTGACAATTCATCAACAACACTATCTACTGTTTTTGTTAAATCAACTTCAACTAAATTACACCTCAGTCGCCCTGATTCAATACGAGAAATATTTAATAAATTTTCCACTAATTGAATTAATCGCTCATTAGATTGAAAAACTTTTTCAAGCGGTTCTATCGCTGCGCCAATTAATTTACCGAAATCACCTTCCAACATCATTGAAATATATCCTTTAACAATGGTTAATGGCGTACGTAATTGATGAGAAGCAATGGAAATAAATTCTGATTTAGCTGCATCTACTTTTTTTAATCGCTCATTGGTTTTTTTTAAATAACGCGTAGCCTGTTCTACTTTTTTTTCCAATTTAATATTAAATTTTTTAACTTGAACATTTTCCATTGTAATAGCTATTTGCGCCCCAATTACTTCTAAAACTCGCAAATCATCATCGTTATACATCTCCCCTGTTTCCTTTTTTCCCAAGATGATAGCACCAACAATTTTATCCTTTAAAATCATGGGAGAAAAAATTTCTACCTTGGATGAAAACATGCTTATAAATTTCTGATAATCACTTGGCGAGCTTCTTTTTAAATCCTCGGCTTGGATTATTTTGTTTTGTGATACATACAAATCTTGCAAATTTTTGCTAGCGCGCATTCTCTTTAAACCGCCTTCAATTACAAATCCCTTATTATATCTAAACAAATATTTTCCGCTTTCGTGGTAAGTCAAGACGCCTAAGGCATGAGCATGAAACGCTCCTAATAAATTTGATGAAATTAAATTATAAATCTTCCTAATATCAAGAGTGGTAGTTAATTGATTACTGATAACAGAAATTAATTTATTTGGGTCATAGAGAGATGAGAAGAAATATTTATTAGCTAATCGGGAAAAATAGTTTCTTAATGATGGTGCTGATGAAGCGACAATAATTAAAATAAAGATGTCAATAAAATTAGAATCGACTTTAAGCCATGAAGTGATAAAATACATGGAGATAACAGCAATAGCGACGGCAACTGAAATAGAAATAAAGAATACCATATATCGTCGCATGATCAATTTAATATCCATTAGCTGATGTGCGACGATAGAATAAGTTATGCATGAAATTAAAATAATAGGACTAAAATTTCCTATCCTGAACAACTGTTCTGAAATTCTATTCTGCAAAAATAGATTAAAAATAGTGATAATTATTGCTGTTGTCAAAAATCCAAAAAGGACATAACGTATTTGCAATCTAACAACTCCAATCGCTTTTCTATATTGGTGCAGTTGGAAAAATAAGCCGCTAAAGATATAAGCAATAATTATTAGGGCATACAACGCAAACCACCCACCGAAATCGAAACCCAATTTATTGTCTGTAATGCTAATATTTTGTACAACAAATCCGTTAAACGACAAGAAAAACGCTAACACAATCGGAAAAAAGAAGGCCACTGAAAATTTATTAATATTTTTATTTGGGTGCGGAAAATTAAACAAAAACAAAAAAGTAAAAAATGCGACAATCGGAGCGAACGAAAAGTCTAGTCTTAAAAAAAGTTTGGCTAACTCCGGAACCTTGATCCATGTTTCTAAAAAATTAAAAAATCCCCAGATTGCCAAACTGGTCGAAAAAATAAAAAATAGGATGTTTGTGGACAATTTTTTGTTTTTACGAAAAACAGAAAAGCCAAGAACAATCATTAATACTCCGATTATTGAAGCGATTGTTATGTTTAAAATATTTGCCATGTCATTTTTAAAAGTTGATGTTATTATAACATATTTTTTACAGAAAAAAAAGAACCCGCTTCATAAATAAGTAGGCTCTCATAGTTGTTCCTCCCAGCTCTTTTTACAAGAACAGTTAGGAATAGGAGCAAGTACTCTTGTTTGCCGAAATTGCTCAATTACGTCTTGAACTTACGGAGAGCAATCTGAGCAGTTTGACGGGATAGCTATTGGTGGTGGTTCATCATTGAATCCCCCTATCGATACTGGCCAATCATTTTTGATTACCTCATTAATGATTTCCAGTATCGTCCAAAGATATGGCGGCTTAAACTCGCCTCGGTGATACGCATTAGCCATTCTTGTGCCCTCTTGTATAAAAGCACATGAAAGCTCGATTTCCGTAGCCCCAGTCAAGAGCGCATATCGGATTGTTGCTAGCGCTTCTTTGAGCGCTTTTCCTTCATCCAGTCCGACTGGCTTCAGAAATACATAAACAAGCACTTCTGCTCCACACTTCCTCGCCATTCCGACCTTGTTTTCAAAAATACGTTTAGACATCCCCTTACGGATTAACTGATTCCTGACAAAATCATCCTGACTTTCGAGTCCGATTGCAATCTTCAACTTTTTGCCGTTGAGTATTTCTAAGGCATTACTCACTCTGGCTTCAGTGACGTAATCGCATCTCGACTCTATCATGAGCCTAGTTAAATCCCTGTCCTTAGCCACCTCCTTAAGCAAGAATGATTGAAATCCGCTCGGGATCTCTTTCTCGTTCCAAAAATTCCCCCCATTGAAAACTGAAACTTCGTTAGGGGCTTTGGTTGTCAAAGCCTTTCTCCCAAGACGGTAAAGTAGCTTAAAGATAAAGCTTGGAAAAAGCAACCCGCGAGTGTACTTTTTTGTCAAGTTGTTAAACCCGCACATAGTACATCCACCGTTAGTCTTTTTCCAATACTCGCATCCGGCTCCTGGCATCATGAGTGTCCATCTAGTTACCGCCATCTGTTCAGGGATGGAATACTTGATGGCAGCACTCGAATACAGATTAGCAATACTGTCAACAAGATTAAACATCTTCTATCCCTCCTTTTTCATGGCTATGTTTTTGCGGATGAACGTCGGAGCGATTTTTGAAATCGCCCATGCCCAAAAACTTCTGAATGGCCAGTTGTAAAACGGGTTCTTTCTATATACTAAGACTCCGTAATTATGACTAGCCGGGTCAGGAAAATAATCGGGCAATATCTTGACTGGCAACAACCCCTCCTGCTCATAAAGGCGCAATTCATAGTCCCTAAGTTTTCCATTTCTTCGCAGTTTTATATAATCCTGCACTTCGACTTCGGGATGCGATAACTTGTAGTTCCTGAATCCGGAAATCCTTGAGCCAATGAATGTGTATTAGTCAAACCTTACATTTGTCAAGGCTAAATAGAAATGTCCTACTTTAAGATATTTAGAAATGTCCTATTTAGCGTTTTTTAGAAATGTCATGCCTTGGGTGATTTAAAAATATTCTACTTTTTTAATTTTTATTTATTTTCTTAATAATATTATTCCATCCCAAAATCCTGTTGACATTACTCTTTGATGAACAAATTTTGGCAAAAAAGTATTCCATCGCTCTCCTTGATCTAACGGACATTTATTAGTTACATCTATTAACCATTGATCTTCAAATACTTTAGCTTGAAGCCCTGATATATCTTTTAGCCACCAAGAATCAGGAATTCTTTTATAACGCTGATAAGCTATAGTTTGATCTTCTTCCTTCGCGCTCTCATGAATTTCTACAGGATCTACATAGGCAAATATTTTTTTTATTATTCTCCATAGATCCTTTTATTCTTAATTTCAATTGGTAAATATTCCTGTATTTCTTTATAATTGCAATCTGGACTATATTTATAGTCTTTAGCATAACCCAAATCTTTCATTAATTTAGTTGGCGCGTTGCGCAAATGCAAAGGCACTGGTAAATTACCATATTGCTCAACATCTTTTTTAGCTTTTTCATAGGCAACATAAAGCTCATTGGATTTTTTGCATTTAGCCAAATAAACAACAGCTTGAGCTAAAATAACATTGCATTCTGGCATACCAATAAAATGACAAGCATTATAAACAGCAACTGCTTGTTCTAGCGCGCGAGAATTTGCCAAACCAACATCTTCACTGGCAAATCGAACTAATCTACGAGCAACATACAATGGATCCTCGCCTGCCTCAAGCATTCTTGCCAGCCAATACAAAGCAGCATTAGCGTCAGAACCAC
>JAHJAP010000052.1 GCA_018813805.1 Patescibacteria group bacterium | reverse complement strand
AATTTTTTCTCTTGATTTTTCACCTTTAATTATTTTTATATCATTTTTCTTTATTTTTAAAAATTCTGCCAAAACCTTAATCATTGCCTTATTTGCTTTACCATCAACTGCCGGAGCATTAATATACACCCTAAATTTTTCATCCTTTTCAAGAACTTCATTTTTTTTCGCATTTGGAATTACTTTTATATGTATTATTTTCATTTTAAATTTAGAGTTTAGAATTTTTTATGTTTATGGGTCTGTCGCCGAATACCATATTCGGTATAAAATTCCAAACTTTACAAACTTTACGAACTTTACAAACTTTACGAACTTTTACATATTTATATCTTATCAAATATTAACAAATATGCAACAAAATTTGCTTGCATGATTATTACTTTTTTGCTAGAATTAAAATAATAACTTATCCCTGATAAACAGGGGTATTTTATGTTAAACTAAACCAATATTACAATAATTATGAATAAAGAAAAACATTTAAAAAAATCAACTGATTCAACTTATGATGCTGAATCCATAATAGTTCTTGAAGGATTAGACCCTGTGCGCAAAAGACCTGGAATGTACATTGGATCAACTTCGTCTGTTGGTTTGCATCATTTAATTTGGGAAGTGGTTGATAACGGCATTGATGAAGCTATGGCTGGCCATGCAACAGAAATTAATGTAACTCTATTAAAAGACAACTTTGTTAAAATTACTGATAATGGCCGCGGCATTCCTGTTGGTATTCATAAAACCACCAAAGTTTCTGCCTTAGAAACTGTTTTAACAACATTGCATGCTGGTGGAAAATTTGGCGAAGGTGGTGGTTATAAAGTTTCAGGTGGCTTGCATGGAGTTGGCGTTTCCGTTGTTAATGCTTTAAGCGAATATTTAAAAGCCGAAGTGTATCGCGAAGGTAAAATTTGGTTGCAAGAATACAAACGAGGCAAACCTTTAAAAAAAGTTAAATCAATTGGTAATACTAAAAAAACAGGAACAGCTATCACTTTTAAAGCTGATCCTCAAATCTTTAAAGAAGAAGAGTTAGAATATGATTGGGGAAAAATTTTAGATCGCTTGCGTCAACAAGCTTATTTAACTAAAGGCATTACAATTAAAGTTTTTGATTATAGAACAAATCATCAACAAAAAAATTATACTTTTTATTTTGAAGGCGGTATTAAGTCTTATATACGTTTTTTAAATCAAAATAGCGCTGT
Source organism: Patescibacteria group bacterium (assembly GCA_018813805.1). Taxonomy (GTDB): domain Bacteria; phylum Patescibacteriota; class Patescibacteriia; order Patescibacteriales; family GWC2-42-12; genus JAHJAP01. The sequence goes on along the minus strand of JAHJAP010000052.1, from coordinate 1,332 downwards.
TAAAAATGAAACTATTTTTTATATTGACAAAGAAGTTGATGATGTAAAAGTTGAAGTATCCTTGCAATATAATGATGGATATAATGAAGCTGTTTTAGCGTTTGCTAACAACATTGTAAATCCAGAAGGCGGCACTCATTTGGCAGGCTTCCGCGCAGCTTTAACCAGAACATTAAACAGTTATGCCCGTAATCAAAATTTACTAAAAGAAAAAGAAGAAAATTTAACAGGTGAAGATGTTCGCGAAGGTTTAACCGCTATTATTAGCGTTAAATTAGCTGAACCACAATTTGAAGGACAAACCAAAGGAAAGCTAGGTAATGCTGAAATAAAAACATATGTAGAACAAATTTTCAACGACAATTTTAATATTTTTTTAGAAGAGCACCCAAAAGAAGCTGAAGTTATAGTTAATAAATGTTTTTTGTCAGCTCAAGCCAGAATCGCCGCCAGAACTGCCAGAGCTTCAATTTTAAGAAAAGGCGCCCTAGAAGGCATGACTTTACCCGGTAAATTAGCTGACTGTTCTAGCCGTAAACCAGAAGAAAGCGAACTTTATATTGTTGAAGGAGATTCAGCTGGAGGGTCAGCTAAACAAGGCCGTAATCGCAAATTTCAAGCAATTCTGCCTTTGCGTGGAAAAATTTTAAATGTTGAACGAGCAAGATTAGATAAAATGCTAATTAATAATGAAATTAAAAATTTAATTATTGCTTTAGGCACTAATATTGACGATCAATTTGATTTAAGTAAATTGCGCTATCATCGCGTTATTATTATGACTGATGCTGATGTTGATGGCGCGCATATCAGAACTTTGCTTTTAACATTATTCTTCAGACATTTTAATCCGCTAATTTTAAATGGCAATCTTTTTATTGCTCAACCGCCACTTTATCAAATAAAAAAAGGTACAACGGCCAAATATGCTTATACTGACACAGAAAAAGAAAAAATTATAAAAGGATTTGGCGGCGAAACTGACAAAATATTTGAAACTACCGAAGAAGAATTAGAAACAACAGAAAACACAAGCGAAGGTTTAATAAATGAAGAAGTTAAACAAATAAAAAACAAAACACCTCATATTATTATTCAAAGATATAAAGGTTTAGGAGAAATGAATCCTGAGCAGCTTTGGCAAACAACTATGGATCCTAATGAACGCACCATGAAACAAGTCAACATTGAAGATGCTGCGCGCGCCAATGAAACATTTGAGATGTTAATGGGTAGTGATGTAATGCCACGTAAACATTTTATCCAAACTCATGCTAAAAAAGTTGAAAATTTAGATATATAAAATAATTTCTAAATTATAATTTAGAAATT
>JAHJAP010000051.1 GCA_018813805.1 Patescibacteria group bacterium | reverse complement strand
TAAAATAATAATTTTAGTTAGTTTTTTTAATTTTTATTTTTGTTAATTCCTTAATTGCGTCAGATGCAATCCATTTTGCAGTTTTTGAATCTATTTTTTGAATTTCCATTGCCAATTTTATTGCTTTTATGCGTAAATCATTGTTTCTCTTCCCAATTTGCCTTAATGCCCAATTAACTGCTTTTTTAACAAAATTTCTCCCATCAATTGAATGTTTTTTAATTAAAGGGAAAAAATTTAAAAATTTTTCATCAGAAGATCTTTTGTCCTGCCATGCAAGACAAGCCATTAAAGCAAATCCTGCGCGTTTTTCAAATTCAGCTTTCTTTTTTGTCCATATAGCCGCTTTTTCAAAAGCAAATAAGGTTTTATTAAATAAATTTAAACACACCTGATCACAAATATCCCAAGAATCAAAATCTTTTATCCATTGATCAGCTTGTTTTTTTGTTACTAAATCTGCTTTATCAATCATGCTTGCGAGAATTTTAGCTTCATGAATTTTGGAGTCCCAAAGTTGTTGAGCTAAAACATGGTCTTTTCCAATCTCTTTGGCAAATTTTCTCAAGTTTGGGATAAGAACGCCATAAGCATTATTAGGTTTAATCCCAAATCGCGCCATTCCTTTAATATTTGTGGCATTACCCAAGGATTTTAATTTCTTTAAAATTATTTCATTTTGCTTTATCATACTTTAATTTTATAATATTTTTATTTTTAATGCAACACTTTGCATTAAGTTAGGGTCTGTCGCCGAATACTCTTTCGAGTATAAAATTTTAAATTTTTAGGAAATTTTTTTAAAAAGTTTTGAGGGAATATGGTTATATTAGCGAAAAAATTTTTAACAAAATTTACAAAAATTTGGAATTTTATACCGAATACGGTATTCGGCGACAGACCCAGCTATTCACATGTTATTCATACCCAACGACAAACTCTTTTGGCTAATATTAGCTAAATATATAAAATTAATATTTTACCTAATATTAGCCAATTGTGCTTATTTTTTTATTTAATATTAGCCAAAAAAATAAAAATATTTATTTCATCCAATTTTCTATTAATTGGATGCTTTTATTTTGACAATCAATTTCTGCTTTTATGCCAAGTGGTAGAATCAACTGCGGATCAGTATGCCCAACATCAAAATTAGCAATAATTGGCAAATCTGTTTTGCCAAATTCTTCTGCAACAATTGAAACTATTTTTTCTTCTAATTTTATTTTTTCTTCGTCAGAATAATCTCTTGCACGAGAAAAAATAAACCCGCTTATTTGATCAAATACTCCCAACATTCCATAATTTCTTAGCGCATGCTCAATGTAGTTTATTGATGGTTTTTGTTCAGAAGTTTCAAGAAAAAGTATTTTTTCTTTCCAAAAATATCGTAATGGCCAAAAATCAGTTGCTTTTATCATTTCCAAAACTTCTATACACCCGCCAAACAATTTACCAGAAACTTTTTTAGTTCCTTGAAGCCAATGCCAACCATTGTCAGTTTTTATTGGATTAACTTTTCCAATATTTTCCTTGTTTGCCCAATTAAGATAGCCATCGCAATATTTTCCATATGGTTTATACTCATAAATATCTTTTGGCTCAAAAAGAATTTCATAAACATGGGATTTAAAACTTTCTGGCAAATTTTCCATTTGCGAAAATCCAGCCATAATTGACGGACCATAAAAACTCACCAATCCTTGTAAAACCAGAAATACATGAAGTGTTGAAGTATCAGAATAACCCATTAAAATCTTTGGATTACTTGCAATAATTTGTTTATCTACAAAAGGCAAAATTAGCACAGAGTCATTACCGCCAATTGAGGTAAAAATAGCCTTAATTTCAGGATCAGCAAAGGCGTTATTAATATCTTTAGCGCGAATCTTGGGGTTTGCTTTTAAAAACCCTGCATCCATTCTAGCAGTAGGGAATTCTTTAATTTTAAGACCCCATTCACGTAAAATTTTAAGGCCATTCTCATATATGCGCGGAAAAGCGCTTGGCCCTCCCCAAGATGGAGATACAATTGCTACAACATCGCCTTGTTTTAATTTTTCTGGTTTTTTGTAATTCATATTTATTTTTTAATCTATTCCTTAGTATAAATTATATACAACTTTAAAATTTCAATCAATATTGGGTTTGTTGCCAAATACTCTTTCGAGTAGAAAATTGAATAAGTTCACATACATTCTGGACTTTCCTAAGTTTAAAAATGTATGCAAATAGGTTTGTCCAAATATGGGCAAAGACAAAATTAAGCCAGAATTAGATATTTTTTGTTTAAAAAACAATTTGCAAACAATTTCTATTTCAACAATAGGCAGAACCATCAAAGAAAAGAAAATCTATCATCATCGCCAAAAAGTT
>JAHJAP010000050.1 GCA_018813805.1 Patescibacteria group bacterium | reverse complement strand
TTCGAGTATAAAATTTCAAATTTTTAGGAAATTTTTTAAAAAAGTTTTGAGGGAATATGGTTATATTAGCGAAAAAGTTTTTGACAAAATTTACAAAAATTTGGAATTTTATACCGAATACGGTATTCGGCGACAGACCCTTGAGCATAAATTTTATCTTTTATCTAATTTAATCTAAATTTAAAAATATGCTTAACAAAGCTTCTCAAATTAATAATAAAACAAAAGAACCAATAGACAATGATCTTGACATTACTAAAAACAAAAATATAGCAGCCTTGTCTTATGTTTGGATTATTTGTTTAGTGCCGCTCTTGGGTAAACGCGATTCAAAATTTGCCCAATTTCACGCTAAACAAGGCCTAACTTTATTTATTATTGAAATTATTGTCGGCCTTTTATCATGGCTTCCTGTTCTTGGACAACTTGCCATGCTGACACTTTTAGTAATTTCAGTAATTGGCATTATTAAAACACTAAATGGTGAATGGTGGAAAATTCCATATATCTACAACTGGAGCAAAAAAATTAACTTATAAATTTTAACTATTTTAAAATATTCTAAAATTACAAAAAAATGACTTTTATAAAATTTTTTAATCAAATCACAATTAAAGATGTGCCACAAGTTGGCGGCAAAAACGCTTCTTTGGGAGAAATGTATCGCAAATTAGCCAAGGCAAAAATTCTCGTGCCTAATGGTTTTGCCACCACAGCATCGGCTTATAATTCTTTTCTAACCTCAACAGACCTTAAAGAGCAAATTAAAAAAATTATCAATGGCTTAGACACTGGTAATGTTCTTGATTTAGCTAAACGCGGCATGGCTATACGCAAATTAATAATTGCCACGCCATTACCAAAACAATTTGAATCAGCCATAATCAGCGCTTATCAAAAATTATCCAAATCTTACAATACTAATAATTTACACGTTGCTGTTCGTTCCAGCGCTACAGCTGAAGATTTGCCTGATGCTTCTTTTGCCGGGCAACAAGAAACTTTTTTAAATATATCAGGAGAAAAACAACTTTTAATTTCAGTAAGAAAATGCATTGCCTCTTTATTTACTAATCGCGCTATTTCATATCGCGTTGATAAAAATTTTGATCATTTTAATATTGCCTTATCAGTTGGAATACAAAAAATGATCCGATCTGATTTAGCTAGTTCTGGAGTAATGTTTACCATTGACACTGAAAGTGGTTTTGCTAATACTGTTTTAATTAATTCTATTTATGGATTAGGAGAAAATATTGTTCAAGGCAAGGTCAACCCTGATGAATTTTACGTTTTTAAACCAACTAGAACAATTATTTCTCGCTCTTTAGGTAAGAAAAAAATTAAAATGGTTTACAATTCTAATCCGCAACAACCTGTTCGCGATGTTGCTGTTGCAATAAATGAACAAACCAAACAATCAATAAGCGATCAACAAATTATTAAACTAGCAGATTGGGGAATGGCTATTGAAAAACACTATGGACGTCCAATGGATATTGAATGGGCGTTAGATGGTCAAGAAAATCAACTCTACATTATTCAAGCTCGTCCAGAAACAATTCATTCTGTTCGCGACTACAATGTTATTGAAGAATATGTTTTAAGCCAAAAAAGCAAAATTATTACCAGCGGTCGCAGTGTAGGTAGTAAAATCGGCGCTGGCCAAGCTAATAGAATTATGGATGTTAAAGATATTAGTAAATTTAAACAAGGCGAAATTTTAGTAACAGACATGACTGACCCTGATTGGGAGCCAATTATGAAAATTGCTTCTGCCATTGTTACTGACAAAGGTGGTCGTACTTGTCATGCTGCTATTATTTCTCGCGAACTTGGAATTCCATGTTTAGTTGGCACTAATGATGTTAGCCGCAAAATTACTACTGGACAAGATATAACAATCAGTTGCGCTGAAGGCGATACTGGCTTTGTTTATCAAGACAAACTACCTTTTAAAATTAACAAAACTAATATTAAAAATCTAAAACATCCTAAAACCAAAATAATGATGAATGTTGGTTCGCCAGAAATTGCCTTTGCTTCTTCTTTTATTCCTAATGATGGCGTTGGATTGGCGCGCGAAGAATTTATTATTACTAACAGCATTAAAATTCACCCCTTAGCTTTATTAAATTACGACAAACTAAAAAATGCTAAAGTTAAAAAACAAATTGATGAGCTAACTGTTGGATATGATGATAAAAAACAATTTTATATTGATAAATTAGCAGAGGGCATAGCTACTATTGCGGCAGCATTTTATCCTAAAGATGTTATTATTAGATTTTCTGATTTTAAAACAAATGAATATGCCAATTTAATTGGTGGAGCTGATTATGAACCTAAAGAAGAAAACCCAATGATTGGCTGGCGTGGTGCTTCTCGTTACTATTCTGAATTATTTCAACCAGCATTTATTCTGGAATGCTTAGCTGTAAAAAAAGTTCGTGAACAAATGAAACTAACTAACTTAAAAGCAATGGTACCTTTTTGCCGCACGATTGAAGAGGCCAAAAAAGTTATTAAAATTATTTCTGACAATGGTTTAAAACAAGGTAAAAACAATTTTGAACTTTATTGTATGATAGAAATACCTTCTAATGTTATTTTAGCTGAAGAATTTGCTAAATTATTTAATGGTTTTTCTATTGGTTCAAATGATTTAACTCAACTTACTCTTGGTGTTGATCGTGATAGCTCTCTAGTTAGCCATATTTATGATGAAAATAATCAAGCAGTAAAAACTTTAATCAAACAAATAATTCAAATTGCTAAAAAGAATAAAGTAAAAATTGGTATTTGCGGACAAGCTCCAAGTGATTTTCCTGACTTTGCTAAATTTTTAGTTACTTGTAATATTGATAGTATTTCTTTAAATCCTGATACAGTAATTAAAACAACTATGGCAATTATACAAACAGAAAAAAAATTAAAATAAAACAAATTTAATTGAACCTTTAAAAATTATGGGGCTGTCGCCGAATAC
>JAHJAP010000049.1 GCA_018813805.1 Patescibacteria group bacterium | reverse complement strand
TTTTTTTAATAATTTTTTTTCAACAATATCTTTTCGCAATTGTTCATTTTTAATTAATTCATCTTTATAATCGTAATAATTAATCAAGCCCATATCAAAAATTAACGCTGGAACAAATAAGTGTTTATTAATTTTTCTAGTTAAACTATTGTCAGCGCTAAATTTTAAAACTATTACACAAAAAATTATGTAAAAAATTGCAAAAAATAATAACAATATCAACGAATTTTTTAAAGCTTTTTTTGAACAAATTCGTATTTTTTTTATTAAAGCAATTCTTCTTTTTTGCTTTAAAGCTTTTTTTAATAACTTTTCTTGTCTTTTTTTTTCTAATCTTATTCTTTCTTCTTTTGCTTTTTGCAATTTTTCTTCTTGATAACGACGTTCTGCTTCTTTTTCTTCTTTTAATTTTTCTTCTTTTTCTAATCTTATTCTTTCTTCTTGATAACGATATTCTGCTTCTTTTGCTTTTTGCAATTTTTTAAATTGCTCTTCTTTGTGTTTGCTAAACATTTTTCTTTCTGTAATCCCATCAACTTTTCTAATTTTTGTATTATCTAATTTAATAATATTTCTCGCATCAACTTTGGTAAATATTTTTCTTTCACTACTAACATCCGAAAATATTTTATTAGATTTATTAAAATTCTTTAATGTTATTTTTTTTATTCCATCCAAATTTTTGGTCATAATTTATTATTTAAAAAAATGTTTCAGCCATTTTTGTGGATTATTGGCTGGTTCAATTAATTTTTCTTTAGTTAATCCAGTTATATTAAAAATATTACTGCTAGATGCTGTTAAATTATTATTTTCAGGATTTAAATTGTTTTTTATCACAGTTACATCTTCACCTTCTTTTTTCAAGCCCAACTTAAGTCTAGCCTGTTCTTCTATAAATTGATTAGACTCCAAATAAGAGATTAAATTTTTAAAATTTAAATTTCTATTTTCTAAATTAGTTATTTTCTTCTCTAATTCTCTTATTTCTTGATTAATTTTATTATTACGACGAACATTTTTAATTAATGGAAAACTAATTAAAATAATTATAATCAAACCTAATAAGGCTAACGTTTTTTGATTAAAAATATATTTTGCGATAAAATTTTTATTTTTTTTAAATATCATAATTTATAAAATGATTTTAAAACTTATTTTAAAGCTATCTCTATCTGCTTTTTGGTGTTACCCAATATCCCATATATTTTCCTAGCATCAATCTTGTTTGAGCTTCTAAACTAGGAATAGCGCCAAAAATAATAATAGTAATTGGCAAGATCAACCATTGCAAAATTATTATAATATTTTTACTAAATCCATAATTAGAAGGACGTTTTGGCAAAAGTATTGTTGAAATAATAGCAGAAAATACCAAGCCAATCATAGCTATAATCATTAAAGTTCTAGTTATTGTTGGTAAATTATTTGATAAAACCATATTATTAAATTGATTTCCGCCAAAAATTATTGGCAGCCAGCCAATAATACCAATTATCAAGGCGTTTGTTGCCCAAGAATGAAATCCATAAAGTTGAATAAAAATACGACCAATCATTTTTTTAATTGGTAATTCTTTATAATTTTTAATAACATTAAATATTAAATAAGGAACATTTTCAACTCCCCAACCCCAACGACGTTGCTGTTTATATAAATTTTTCATAGTTTGATAAATATTTTTATCCATACAAATATCCATAGAAACTGGAAAATATAATGGCTCTACGCGATAATCGCCTTTATAATAACAAAGACTATGCCAAAAAATTCGTGAATCTTCGCTAACCATATTTGTTGACCAAAAATTAATGTCTACCAATGCTCGCCAAGTCATTGAATGAGAAGAATATGTAGCTAATTTTTCTTGTCTAATTTGTTGCATCATTTGCCAAAAAGTATTAGAAGCAGCTGCTACTCGCGCAAAAAAATAAGCTTGCCAAATATTATTATGATAAATAGGTATTGGCTGATAACTGGCTTTATATGGATTAGGTGTGGTTAAGAATTTGTAAGTTAAACAAAAAAAATATCCCGGAAAAACCACTGTGTCTATATCAAAAACACTAACTAAAATTTTATTATAATCATAATTTTCTTTATCAATAATTTTTTCTTTTACTTCCTTGGCAGCCCATGCCTGATTAGCGCCCTTACCTTTAAGTTCGCCAACTATATTATCTGGATGTATTGTAATTAAAAATTTTTTAAATTTATTTCCATATTCTTGTTCAATTATTTTAGCGTTAACTAATGCGTCTTTCCCTTCCCTAGCTTCTACTGCCAATATTACAATCATTTTTTCAGTTGGATAGCCATCATCAAGCAATCCCTGAAAACTTTGTTTAATAATTTCTAAACTTTCTTTATATGTAGGAAAAATTATTAAATGATGAATATCTTGCCAACTTAAATTATTACACTTGACGCGCCAATTAATTAATACATTTTTTTGCATTGCAAAATAAGCAAATAAAAGCAAAATACCTAAATAAATAACCAGCAACAACCAATAAACATCAAAAGCAATAATAAAATAAGCCACCCAAATAGGCTTAAAATAAGACAAAATAATTAATAACAACAAAGTACTCCAGGACAAAAAACCAGGTGCTATTTCCAATAATCTATAAAGCCTTCTATCTCGGCCAGTTAATTCTGTCGCTTTGCCAACTTTTAAATAATCCATACAAATTATAATTAACGAAAAAGTTTTTGAAAAAATTTACAAAAATTTGAAAATTTAGACCAAATATGACTTTCAACAACGGATTTAATAAATAAATTTTTGCCTAAAAAATATAAAATATATAAACATACTGTAAAACTAAGCCAATTATTAAAATAACGAAAATCTTGAAAATAAACTAAACCACTATTTATTATTTGCAATGGATTAAAAAAAATATCCCAACTATTCCAACGGTTTATCAAGCCAAGCAAAACGCCTAAAGAAATAAATGGCATTGCGGCGATTATAATTAATTTTGCTATTGTTTGATTAAATATTTTTTTAATTAAATTTGACATTTGACGCAAAAGATAAACAAAAAATATCCAACCCAAGCTAGCATAGAGAAAAAACCAAGGGATCATCCACGCATTAACAACACAAACACGTTTTGGCGAATCAATTGGACAATAATCCAACAAATGCCTAATATCGGTAATAATATAAATTGAATTAGGAGCAAAAATTAGCCAAACAAACATTAATACTATAACAAAAAATTTATGATACAATTTAATAAATTTAATATTATCCCAATAATCATTAATATAAGCAACTATAACAGCAGGAATAAATGCCAAAAAAATATTCCAAAAAACTGTTAATAATTTATAATCATTAACAGAAAATTGATTTAACCACTGATATTTGGCGTATAAAATATCTATCATAATTTTTTTAAATTATTCTATTATTACTTCTTTGTTTTCAGATAAATCTTGTTCTCCATTATTTTTTGGATTAGAAAAACTAATAGGCTTATTGGGCAATATTTCCTTTAAACTTAACTCCTGCTTTTGAATATTATTATTTTCCTTTAATTCATTTTCACTAAATTTAAATAATTCTTGTTTTTTATCAATAATTTTTGCTTCAGTGTTTTGTTGTTTTTCCTTACGTATTATAGCTAAACATTCTTTACAAAATACTGGCCTAATACCATCTGGTTTAAAAGAAACATTAGTTGGATTATTACAACGGCTGCAAATAGCTTTAAATTTATAAATACCTTCATCTTTAGGTGGCGCAAAAATAGGAGACGCGATAATTGTTTTTTCATTTTTTTCTAAAATATTTTGTTGATTTCTTGACTGTTGTTCAAATTCTTTTTTAATTGTTAATGGCTTAATAATACAACTTTTTTCCATTATTTTTTGAGTTTCTTTTGGTAATATGTTTTCATCATTAGAATGCCAGCGAGAAATTTTCTCTTCTACAATGTCTTTATTTTTTGCATATCTTTCGCGTGAAACCTTAATAACTATTTCTTTGTTGTTAGTTTTTTCTTCATCGCTAAATGGCGGTAATCCTCTAGCTGAAAATGGATCAGAAGCAATTCCATCAATCATTAATTTTATACAAAATTCAAATTTTGGCAAATTAACCAAATCTTCTTCAACAAATACTGGAGTAAATTCTTTAACCAACTCCTCGGCATCAATAGCTCCAACACGAAAAACTATCATTGTGCCAACATTACCAAAAACAGCAGGCTTAACTGTTTCACCTAATTGTTCAATATATTGATGCGCCATAATCAAATTAAGACGATATTTTCTGGCTTCTGATAAAATATTAGCAAAACTATTAGTAGTAAAATTTTGAAATTCATCAATATATAAATAAAAATCCTGACGTTGATTTTCTAAAATATCAACACGACTCATTACTGCTAATTGTATTTTGGTAATTATCATAGAGCCAAGCAAGGAAGAATTATCTTCGCCAATACGGCCTTTGCTTAAATTTAAAATTAAAATTTTCCCTTGATCCATTATTTCCCTTAAATTAATAGTTGATTTAGCTTGACCAACAATATTTCTAATTAAAGAGCTGGAAAGAAACTGTCCGACTTTATTTTGAATTGGTGAAACAGCTTCAGAGGCAAAATTACTTGCATAACCAGCAAACTCATTAACCCAAAAAGCTTTAACAACAGGATTTTGTATTTTATCAATAACTTTTTTACGAAAAACTTTATCTGATAACATTCTAGTAATACCCAAAAGTGTTGAGTCAGGATAATCTAAAATAGCTAAAATCGCATTGCGCAAAATATACTCTAATCGTGGTCCCCATGAATCAGCCCAAAGTTTTTGAAAAACACCAATTAAACCAGAAGCAACTAAATGTCTTAAATGAGGCTCAACTTGCTCTACAACATTAAAAGCAATTGGATAATCAATATCAGCTGGATTAAAATAAATAACGTCATTAACTCTGTTTGGTGGAATATAATTAATTATTTTTTCAGCTAAATCGCCATGAGGATCAACCACTGCCACGCCTTTGCCAGCTCTAATATCATTAATTATCATATTTTCCAAAACAGTTGATTTGCCCATACCTGTTTTGCCTATTAAATACATATGACGGCGACGATCATCAACTTTAATACCAAATTTGCGAAAATTATTGCGAAAATTAGTTTCCGCGAAAACCGTTATTTGATCATTATTATTACTCATAATGCATGAATTAAAATTAAAAATTATGAACTTTATTTATATTTTAAACAAATGGTAAATTTTCTGGAGGCAAATTAGTTGGCGCGTTAGTTTTCTCTTGCGTTTCATTCTTGTCTGCTTTTAATAGTTCAATTTTTTCTAAAAAAATATCATTAATATCATTAATTGTGTTTTTATTTTCAAAAATATTTTCTTCAGCAATAGCTTTTGTTACAAATGGCAAACTAATCGGCGGTTCAATTTTACGACTAGTTGCTTTTTGAATTAATGGCGCTTTAACAACTGTTTCTATTGGAAAATGCCAAATAGTAGCCAGCTCTTCAATATTTAAAACCATTGGCGTTCTGCCTCCCGTATCTTCTCTTTCTTTATAATTACGCATAATTTTTATTTTTCTCTTATTAATCCTTTTTTCAAAAAAAAGCGGATAACCTCCTTTAGTAGCTGTACCATGAGGACCAACATCAGGCTTAAAAGCATTTAAATCACTAGCTTGAAATTGTTTCATAAAACCAACAAAACCATTAACTGCCTTGGATTTATTCATAATTTCTTTTTTAGCTAAATAAATAAACCTAATTTTAATTTCAAAACACAGCTTACCAATCTTTTCTTGAATTGCTTCAACTTGTTTTTTCTGTCTAGGCTTTAAATTCATCATTTTAAATTGTTCTTTTTCTTCTTTTTTTTCTTTAATGTCTTCCCCTGAACTAAAAATTAACTCACTAAAATTATAAAGCAAATCAACAAAAATTTCGCCTATTTTATCAATAATATTTTTTTTAGATATAATTTTTTCACCAATAATCTTACTAATAATATCCTCTCCTGTATCGCACCACTTAAAATCCATTGGAATTAAAATTATTTGATACCAAATTTGCTCGCCTTTTTTTAAACTACTCATCAAATCCATCAAAGTTGCCATAGAATCTTTATATTGAAGCTCTGGTTTTCCAAAAGTATGTTCAAAGTTTTCATAAGTTTTAATTGGTAAAGCATTGTCTTTTACTAAAACAAATTCACATCCATAAATATCATATTGTTCATCAGGAAAATGTGTTGGATAAGAAGTAGTATAATCATCAACTTCTGTTATTTCAGCATCAGGATATTGAGAATATATGGCTGTTTCTGCTAATTCTCGAAATTTTTCAGGAGTTCTAATTAAATATTGAATATACCCATCAATACTAACTATTTCCATACTGCTAGTTAATTGAAATTCACCTTTCCACCAAGTTTCGTGATAATTAAAAGTTCCATGCATACCAGCTAAATAAGAAAACATATTTTCAACAGCTTTTGGCGATTGCATATTGCCGCGTGGTATGTCTATTGCTAATAATATAAATTTTTGAGTCGCAGCCCATTTATCTCTAATATGGTACCTCCAAACTATAATTGTTCCCCAAATAAAAGTGATAGCAATAGGCAACCAACCTATTGTTAAAAACAATTTTAACAGCATTTCATCTTCAGGTAGAAAAAGAAATTCCTTTATTGGTTGTAAATTAATTACAATATCCATAAGTTTTAAAAACTTTATAATAAATTTATTTTACCATATTTCATTCCTTCTTGGCAATGAAATATGGTAAAATAAGTAAGGGAAAAAGTTCATGGCATGGACTAATATATAATCTTTGTGATAAACTTAAAATAGACAATCTTTATGGGTCTGTCGCCGAATACTCTTTATATATTTCAATTGTTTTTAAAGCGATTTTATCCCAAGAAAATTCTTTAGACATTTTTTCAAAACCTTTCTGGCCCATTTTTTTACGATTTTTTTCGTTTTTTAAAATTTTAATTATAGCCTGAGCCAAACCTACACTATCAGCTGGTTTTACAATATATCCAGTTTCTCCATCATCTACTAATTCAGGCAACCCACCAGTGGCAGTAACAATAGCTGGTTTTTTGAATGTATAAGCAATAAATGGCACTCCAGATTGAGTAGCCTCTATATATGGAAGTACAACCACTTTTGCTTTTTGAAAGAGTTTAGCCACGCCTGAATCTGGAATAAAATAATTTAAAATTTGAATATTTGAAATACTATTTATAAGTTTTTTATAAGAATCTAATTTTCCTTCCCCGGCAATAATTAATTTAACAATTGGAATCTTTTTTTGAACCAAATAAAACGCTTGGAGCAAATACTTTATGCCTTTGTACTTTTCAATACGACCAAAAAACAAAACTGATAATTCTTCTTTTATGTCTTTATTTTGCCATTCAGAAAAAAAAGAAAGTACTCCGTGCGGAATATAATGAACTCTTTTTGAATAAAAATTTCTTTCAAGCATCTTTTTTAAATAAATTTTACTATGAACAAAAATTTTGTTAGCCCTTAAAATCATCAAATAATAAAAAAAAGCTACTAAAGGATTTTCCCCTAAATGCGTTTTTGGATCATGCAAAGTATAAGCAATTGGCTGTTTTACAAAAAAACTAACAATAAAATTCCATGGATGCTGAGAAGCAAAATGAACAATATCAACATTTATATTAGAAAATATTTTCCAAATTTTATAAAAATTAAAAATATTAAAAGAATTAAGCAATACTCCCTTTCGATTTTTACCTGTTTTAACTTTTATAATTTTTATTTTGGGACTAAAATAAGTTTCATCAACATAGTCAGCTGTTATAATTATAACCTCTGAATATTTTACTAAGGCATTGGCTAGAGAAAAAACATAATGAACAGCCCCTCCTTTTGGCCCCAAGGAAACTAAAGCAACTTTCATAATTTAAAATATATTATTGGTCTGTCGCCGAATACCGTATTCTGTATAAAATTCCAAATTTTTGTAAATTTTATCAAAAACTTTTTCGCTAATATAACCATATTCCCTCAAAACTTTTTAAAAAAATTTCTTAAAAATTTGAAATTTTCTACTCGAAAGAGTATTTGGCGACAGACCCGTAATAATAAATATGCAAAATTACAAACTTCCCAAAATTCTTTTTTTATCTTTTTTTCTTTTAGTATTTATATTTTCAATTTTTTTTTCAAATGAAATTTTAACCAGCCTTGGTTTACTGCTTTTATTTCTTGTAATTCTTGTATTTATTTTTAATCCTCAAATTGGTTTATTTTTTCTAATTATCCTAAGAATAAATCTGGATTATTTCAGGGATTGGGAAGTCTTTACTATTAGAGATCTTTTTTCTTTAAACTTTGGGGCGCTTTTTGGAGTCTTTATCCTTATTTTTGTATTTTACTGGATAATTGTAAAAAAAACAAATATTTTAAAAATATCTAATTCACTCCCAATCATTTTATTTTTAATAATCTCTCTAATAAGTATTTTTTATAGTGGATACCAGTTTTTATCTTTAAAAGAATGGATAAGAATAGCCAGTTTTTTTGCAATCTATTTTTTAACTTTTAATTTAATTAAATCAAAAAAATCTTTTCCGCTTATTCAAAAAACCTTTTTTATTTCAGCTATTATTCCAAGTCTTCTAGGTTTTTGGCAAATTTTAAAAAACACTGGACTTAGGGATGACGCTGGCTTTCTTAGAATTTATGGCAGCTTTGCCCATCCAAATGCTTTTTCTTACTTTTTAATAATTATTTTAACATTGCTTGTTTATTCTTTTATTCTTGAACAAAATAAAAAAATAAAAAAATATTACTTAATTTTT
>JAHJAP010000006.1 GCA_018813805.1 Patescibacteria group bacterium | reverse complement strand
AGGCGGGAAAGTTGGGAACATTGTTGTTGGTTCATAAAGTTGTCCGAGTTAGATGAATAAAAATTTGTGAGAAGGGCAAGCCTCGTATAGTAAGCCTCTAATGGCAATACTCTATTTGTGCATGCTTCTCACGGAAGAAGAAGCGGGAGACAATCTTTCCGAAAGCCTCAAATGGCAGGGGGTCGAAAGTCTACCCCGCCTTCACCTTCCAATATAACTGTGAACAACTGTTTTGAAAAGAGCTCTCTTAATAATCTTAGCATACGGGGGGGTTTGGGGGAAGGAATTTTTGCCCGCCCTCGCTTTCGCCGCTTCTTTTTTTTGCCGACACAATTTTTCTTATTTATTTTTCACACCGATAAAAATATTTTCGTTCAAATATTTTCTAGTATATGGGCCAAAAAAACCAGTGGGGCTTGATAACCCCAATGGCTTTAAAATTTGAGTTTTGTATTGATTCTGGAATTTCATCACTGCTTTTTTAGTAGCTGGACCAAAATAACTAGTCACGCCAATTTCGCTCTCCCAAAAACCCTCATTATACTTTAGTCCGCAACAGCGTGGACTAAAGTCTACTAAAACCGCCAAAATGGTTGTATTAAAACACAAAAGCATTGGCTTTGGACAATTTAATAACAAAAACTTAAATAAAGATATTTGGCTATCTGTTTCAGAAGCAGCCAATCTTGGAGGTGTCCAAAATAAAACCATCAGACGGGCAATTCAATCAAATATAATAAAATACAAAATAATTAACAATCGCTATGTGGTTAATTTAACTTCAGTCTTGGAATATTTACATAATAAAACTAAATTAAAAAATAAATTAGATCAATTCGGTTTAGGTCAGTATGTGGACAAGTGGCGTAGCAGTAAATAATCTAATAAACGCGGGGCTTTCACATTTAACGCTATTCTCGTAAAAACAAACAAAAAGTTTAAAGCGCTCATCGTGCCAAGCAATTTCTATGACGCTAAAACCACTTCTAATTGAACAATAATAATTTTGACAAGTTTTGTTACAACTTAAAAAGGTAACTTGCGCCCCGCAACAGTACAAATTTGGTAAAATATTTTTAACTATGGTAAAATAGAAATATGAAAATATTGTTAAACAGAAGAAGGTCGACTCTGTTAAACAAAAAAATTATCTAAAAATTATTATTAATTAACAATAAATTAGACTGTAGAAAAATTTATTATATTCGCGGATTTGAATTTATTTATAAATTTGAATAAAGCAGATTCGTTGGGAAACAAAAAAAATAATTATTCTACATTCTTAAATTAACTTTTTATGAAGTACGAAATTAAAAATTTGGTTTTAGTTGTTGCCTTAAGCGCGATGGCTGTGGCAATTACTCCTTTATTAGCGGAAGAAGAAATAGCTGACGCTATAACTGATGTAAATTCAGACGCGATAACAGCAACTGATATTGGAGCTGTTGACGCGTCGCTTGTTAATAACGCGTCTGCTGAAGCGACTGAGAATATTGCCACTACTGGCACGTTAATTGAAATTGGCAATACAACTGCTGAAGAAACAACAATTGTTGTCCGGACTACTGACGCAACAGGCCAAACCGAAGATGTAACTTTAGAAGTGCCGACTGCCAACACAACATTAACCACTGACGCCAATGTTAAAGCGGATTTAAGCGATTGGATTTCAGGCGATCAAGTTACTTTTACCGCTAAAAAATTTCTAAACAGTGGTGCTCTGCAAGCTAAAAAAATTACTAACCGTTCTTTTAAAAAAGGAGAAAAAGGAGTTAATGGCTGGGTTAAAGAAATACGAGCTGATAAAAATGAAATTGATGTTACTTGGGGTAAAAACATTTATACTTTAAATTTAGCGGAAGCTAAAATAGTGGCTGGCGCGAAAAATCCAGCAACTATCAATGACCTATTAGTCGGGGATCGCGTCCGTGTTCGCGTTATTGATGATAAAGACGGCAATCCCGCCACTTGGAAAGCCAAAATTGTGGTAGTTTTACGCCGTGGCAACGATCTTTTTATGCGTGTAACTCGCTGGGTAATACCAGCTAAAATTACCAGCATCCCAACTGACTTAACCTTGCCGACAATAATTGAAGCTGAAATTTTGCCTTCTAAATTTTATCAAAAAGGAGATGCTAATAATTTAGTTGGAGCGCCAGGTGATAAAATTTACATTAATATTGATAATAACACCCAATTAGCGCGTCGCTTTTTAGGCAAATCTTTGCTTTCTGAAATGAGCGTTGACGACACAATTCGCGTAATTGGCCGTCGCGATGAAACTACTGGTTATATTAACGCCAAATTCATTAAAAATGAATCAATCCAAGTGTTGGGAGTTGCTCAGCGC
This sequence comes from Patescibacteria group bacterium, assembly GCA_018813805.1. Lineage (GTDB taxonomy): Bacteria > Patescibacteriota > Patescibacteriia > Patescibacteriales > GWC2-42-12 > JAHJAP01. The sequence goes on along the minus strand of JAHJAP010000006.1, from coordinate 1,577 downwards.
TTAGGACAAATAACCGCTATTGACGCGACAGCTAAAACTGCTACAATCACAATTTTGCCAGAAAAAGCCAACAGAGAAACAGTCCTGCTTAAAACAACTGACAAAACTAAAATTCTTCGTAATAACGAAAAGGCGGGTATTAGCGATTTAGTTGTTGGAGATATAATAAAAACTAGAGGCGTTTATAATCGCAACCAACGTTCGGTTGAATCCAAAATTATTAATGTTGTGTCTCAAACTAAAATAGAGACCATTAAAGAAAAAATACAAACCTTAAGAAACAAAATTAAAGATTTGAAGCAAAAGTAAGTCCAACGCGTTTCAAAAACATAAAATAAAAACACACCTTAATATACGGTGTGTTTTTATTTTATTGGCTTTAAAAATTTACAAAACCGCTTCTTTGGCAACTTTGGCAACTTTAAATTTAACCACTGTTTTAGCGGCGATCTTAATCTGCTCTCCTGTTGCCGGGTTTCTGCCCATTCTGGCAGCTCTATTAATCTTAACTAATTTGCCAAGTCCTGGCAAAACAAACTCGCCATTCTTCTTTACCTCTTCTAAAGCTAACTCTGATAATTTCTCTATGAAATTACCAGCATCTTTTTTGCTTAAGCCGGTTTTTCCCGCCATAGCTTCAAGCAATTGGGGTTTTGTCATTTTAGACATAATTTTTTTTATTTGCCTGTCTTTAAAAGACTGGCTATTTAAATAAATTAATACATAAAGATAGTATACACTAAAACTAATAAAAAAACCAATAAAATAGATATTCTTAAAATTTTTACGCAACAAGACATGAATGTTCCGTCGCAACAAAGACTTTTAAAAAACTCTGCCTGAATTCACAAGGCACTCGCTATTTTTCAAGCGCGGGTGGTAGGAATCGAACTTACGCAAAAGGTTTTGGAGACCTTTGTACTACCATTATACGACACCCGCCAACAAGTCCATAAAGTCAAAAGTCTATTAAATATTTAACTTTATAACTTTCAACTTTATAAACTATTTGGTCTCCTTGTGCAAAGTGTGCTTCTTGCAGTGCTTGCAAAATTTATTCATTTCCAATCTGTTTTTAAGAGTTTTTTTGTTTTTTCTTGAATAATAATTAATTCTCTTACACTCTTTGCACTCTAATTTTATCATGTTGTCTTGGGACATAGTTTTGAAATAAGATGAGTAAGATAAATAAGAGAATATAAATTTTATTTCTTATTTTTCTTATTTTTTTATTTTTACAGTGGGCCGGGCTGGATTCGAACCAACGAAGGCGTAAGCCAGCAGATTTACAGTCTGCCCCAGTTGACCGCTTTGGTACCGACCCGTTTTATTAAAACCAAAATCCAGAAAATACAGAAAATGTATTATGTATTATGTATTTTGTCATTGTAATCGTAATTATACAAAATACATTATACATTATACAAAATACATTATATAGTGGTACTATTCTAAATTTTCTTAAACAATTTTTTAAATTTTATTGAACTAAAATCAGTTTTCTTTAAAAATTTCATACAGTCTTTTATCAAAACAGAAAAATCTTTTTCTAATCTATTATGAGTAACATTTTGTCT
>JAHJAP010000048.1 GCA_018813805.1 Patescibacteria group bacterium | reverse complement strand
TTTTTAAAATAAAAATTATCTATAAATAATTAATTATCAGTTTATTTTGATTTATCATTCTGTTTGCTTTTTCCCTGAGCAGCCTCAAATTCCTTTTTGGCTTCTTCTATTTTTAATAATTGCTGAGGATCAGATGTTATTAATTGATCTTCAGTGTAAGAAGCAACTACTTTAATGGCAACATGTTTATTACCTGCAAAAAAAATACCTTCCCCTACCCCACATTCTAAAAGTAAAAATTTTTCACCTTCAGTTAAAACAAAAGTTTTTTGTATTAAATCAATAGAAGCTGGTGATTGTTTTAATAAAAGTTGCAATGCTGAATTGGTAACAATAGCCTGTCCATAAGGAGATCTTAAAAAATCATTAACATCTTGAGTGATAGTAGTAACACCTAAATAATATTTACGGCAACGTTTGACTAAAGCATAAACAAATTTAGCGCTGTCTTCATATTGCATTAACCACCATGCTTCATCAATTACTAAAATTCTTTTTCTTAATTCGCTCCTAACCACATTCCAAATATAATTAACAATAATATAAATAGCGATTGGCCGCAATTCATCTTCTAAATCTCTAACAGAAAAACAAACTAATAAATTATTCATTTTTACATTAGTTGGACTGTTAAATAATCCCGCAAAAGTTCCTTGAGTATATTTTTTAAGACGTAAAGCCAAATTACCTCCACCTTCCATGCCATCTAAAATATCTTGAAAATCCTGCATAATAGGCACTTCAACTTTTGACAAGTCACAATCAGGAGTAATATCTTTTTTGGCATAAGTTTCTAATAATGCCCGATCAACAACAGAATCTTCTTCGTGCGTTAATGATCCAAGCATTAATCTAATTAACCCCTTGCTTGTAATAACACTGCTTCTAATAATATCTTCTGCTTTAGATTCACCGCCAATTGAACGAGGCAAATCAAAAGGGTTTATTTTATTTTCGCTAGACAAAGAAATGTTAATATAAGTTCCGCCAACAGCATCTGCTAAATGCTTATATTCATTTTCAGGATCAATAATAATAACTTCTGTGCTCATCATTAAGCTGCGCAAAATTTCTAACTTAATAGTAAAACTTTTTCCAGCTCCAGAAGTAGCAAAAACAACACTGTTAGCATTTTGCAAACTAAAACGATCAAACAAAATTAAACTATTATTATGACGATTAATACCGTAAAGTATTCCCCTGTCAGAAGTTAATTCACTAGAAATAAAAGGAAATGACGAGGCAACTGGAGAAGAATTCATATTAAAAGCAATATATAATTCATCATTGCCCAGAGGCAAAGTTGAATTAAATCCTTGTTCAGCTTGCCAATAAACTCTTTTAGAATAAACTAATCTTGAACCAAAAAGATTTTCAACTTCATCAGATAATCTATTTAATTCTTTTTCATTGTCAGCATAAATAGTAACATACAGCGCAAACTGAAAAAATTTCTCAATACCTTGCGTTAAGGAATCACGCAATGCCTCAATATCACGCAAAGCCGTTTCTCTTAAAGGATCGCGCGCCGCGCCTTTTTCAGCATCAAAAATTATTTGCGCTTCTAAAGCTCCTACTTTATTTTTAAGTTGCTTTAAAACAACAGCGCTTTCTATTGGATAAAAAAACATTCCAATATCAAAAGCAGAATTTAAATTAATAATCGGCGCAAACCAACCAACATTAATATAGCGCGGATATTGAACAACAAATATTGTCCGAACATACTTGCTTCCTAATTTTAAATAATCAGAATTAATCTGAAAACTAGCAGGAGCAATCAAGTCTTTAATAGAAACCACTCCTCTGCGATAAGCTTTTTCAGCCTCTACCATTTCTTTAGCTAATTCAGGAATTTGTTTTTCTTTTTTTGTATTACTTTCCACAATCATTGCTTGATCGCGCGCCTTTTTTGCTTCTTGTTTTTTAATTTGGTTTAATTGAAACATGAATGAATGAATAAATAAATTAATTAATTGATAATTGATTAATATCTGTTAATTTTTGATTAACTGATGTTTCAGGATTGTAAGAATTGTAAAACAATTCAATTAAACTTTGAGTATCTAAAGCAACGGAATTAATGCCTACTGAAGCTAATCCGGAAATAACATTTTCCATTCTTTTATCTAATTCAATTCGTCTTTGTAAAAATTTTTCTTCTTTCATTTTTACTAAAGTAATTGGTTTAAATGCTTCAAATAATTTAGAAAAAAAACCTTTTTGTTTATCAGACATAGGATTATAGGGCACTATTACATAAAATTTTTTATTCATAATTTTACCCAAAGAAATCAACTCATTAATATATTGAAGATATTCAGCAATTTGTATTTTTAACAATTCATTGGTTTGTTCTTTTTCTTTTTGTTTTAAAATATTAAAATAATTATCAATGCTAAATTCACGCGACTGAATAACAATCTGTAAAGAAAAACTCAAATTATTTAAAAAACTAACATACGACATAATAATGGCATTTTGTTCATCCTCGCTTTTTAATGCAAAATTAATACTAGACGCCAAAAGCACTGCGCGCAAGGTTCCATCATTCATAACTACAATATTATCTCTTATTTCAGCAATATCAAGATACTGTTGAGTAGAATTGGTTATTTTATTTTTAGCTAATTTATTAGGCATAGCAAGCTAATTTTTTAATTTTAATTTAATCTCTTTTTTCAATTTTAATTTCATTAACGCCAGCTTCTTCTTTATATGACCCTTTTGTATCAACAATTAAAGACAATTCAGCTAAACGAGAGGTACTATAGCGCCTAACTACGGGAGCAGCTAACTGTTTTTGTTGTTGCGCTTCTGTCTTGTATTCAACGTTCTTGTCACTATTTATCTGACTCCAAACACGCAATGATGGTCGTTTAAAAGTTTGAATAAAATTTAAAATAAAAAAATGAAACGACTGACCATTAATCTTTGCAAAAGCAAATATGCCAGAAATCATAAAATTTAAAATAGCAATAAAAAGAAACAAAGAAAAATCAAATATTTTATAGCAAATTGCAACAAAAATACCAGCCGCCAACAAAATAATAAATTGCCTAGTTGTTATTGGACCGATAATTTTATCTTCAACATCAATAAATTGTGGCACAGTAAACTGTAACATACCTTTTAGCTTTATTTTTCTTAAAAACGTAAATCTTTATTCATTGCCATAATAACTTCAAATTCTTGCTTGGTTAAATATTCATTGCCATGTTTTTTTCTTTCTTCTATTATAGCATCAATTGGCTTGTTAAGACTAATACTTGTTTGGCCTATATCTAAATATAATTTATTAATTTGGTTAGAGCGCCAAGCTTTTATGCCTTCTAAGCGCTTGGCATAACTTGTTTTCTCTAATAAACCAATTTTCTCTTTAATTTTCTCTGCTATTTTTGTTGCATCTGTATCTAGACGCCGAAAATTTATCAAATCCATATATTTTAATTCATCAACAGGGCTCATAATACGCGGCACAAACTTAACATCATCCATTTTAATTTTGCTCTCTGGTTCTGTTATTGGCCTTATAATCGGCTTTGGCGGCAAATCAATATTTTCTTGAAAAATTTTCTGTTTTGGTTTTTCAGTTATTGCTTTTTGATTTAAAATTGATTGTGGCGCTATTGGCTTTTTAATTACTTCAATCAACTTAATTGCTTTAACTATTTTAACCACGGCAGGTGTTAATGGAGCAAGTTCATGGTCAGTATCTAATTTTTTTAATGTTTCTTTAATCTCCTGCTTTGATTTAACTAAAGTTGTTAAATCATATTCAAAATCACGCGCTCCAATACTTTTAAGACTAGCTATTGCTTGTTTTTTTAATTCTGGTATAACTATTTTAGTTAATGGCTTTGGTTCAATTAGTTTATTAGGATTTTTTAAAATATTATCAACAGCAGATAAAATTTGTTCAACTGAATTCTCATCAAAACTTAATCCTCCAACATCAGCTGATTTAATCATTGCTTGTTTAATCTCAATTCTATTTCTAATACCGCGCAAATAGCTTTTTAAAAATTCTTCAAATCTTTTAGCAAGAATTTCTGAGGCAAAATCAATTTTTATCTGCTTTATTATTTGATTAAACAAATCATCTTTGGGCAAGGCTATGTTTGGATAATTATTAATTTTTTCAGCTAATTTTCTAACTTCAGCTTCATCTTCTGTTAAAGAAAAATAGCTAGCGCTTTTGTGCTGATTATTATTTTCTTTATTCTCAACAGAATTAGCAGTTGGCTGCTTGATTGGCAAGGCATTTTCTTCTTTAATTAATCCTAAATAATCAGCTAAGTCCTTAAACACTTCTGCTTGTAAACGCTCAGCAAGTTTTTGCGTTTTATCTGGTCCTAAAGCCGCAATCAACCTATTTTTCAAATCATTCAAGGTTATATTTTTTATTGCTATTTTTATAATTAAAACAGCCAATTCTACTCCATATTCTTTTTCTAATTGAGTAATTTTGGCTAGCATTGCTGGCGCAGAAATTTTTTGCTTCACTTCTGTTGGCAATTTATCAAATTTTTGAAGATAATCAAGCATGATTTAATTTTTTAAAATTATTTTTTCTTTATTTCTTCCTCAACAGCTTTTCTTTCTAAACTGTTTTCTGGATACTGATTGGCTAACGCGCGCAACTCTTCTTGCCTTTTTTCTTCTTTGCTTTTTGGTAACACAGGATCTTTTTCCACTTTAGTTAAATCTTCTTCTTGTTTATCAGTTGGAATAATTTCCCAGCCCTCACCATCATCACTAGGCATACTGTCTGGAAAAAATTTTAAATTTCTATAAAGCACTAATAATTTGCGCAATAAATCTTTTTCTTTAATATCTAGTTTTTTAGCATTTTCCGAATTAACAATATATTGCGACAAAACTAAATTATCAAACATTTGACTTCCGTTTTTTTGAATAAAATCTTTTAACCAATTGGCAATACTTGGAGAATGCTGTTTGTTGTCTAAAATAAATTCTTTTGAAGTAATTTTTTCCTGATTAGAATAAAGCGCATTTTCAAGTTCTTTTTTAAAATTTAAATCATGAGCTAATATATAAAAAATTGTTAAATTAAATTCTTCAACAACTATAAATATATTGTCTAATTCTTCAATTAATTCTTCTTTAAATATTCTAGCTGCTATTTCTTTTTCTCTTAATATTGTCATTGGCTTGTTTGGATCAGAGCTTAAAAAAAGCAATTTATCAACAATTGGATGCAAAACATTTTGATCAATTTCTCTTATTATTTCTTTAGCTTTTTCTTTATCAATATCATATTCTTTTACTAAAAAATCACTCATTTCTTCTGATGTTTTTAGCTCATCAATAGCAATATAAATAATTAAAGAGCTAAGCGCAATTTCATATTTTACTTCTATGCTTTTTACAATATTAATAATGCTTTGTTTGCCAAATTCAACCTGCACTACGATCGGCAAGTCTTTAAATTGTTTTATTGCTTCTTCAATATAAATCATAATATTTGATATTACACTATAACAAACAAGTTAAATAAAAATTAATTAAGTTTTTATTCTTCGCCTGCGCTAAAAGTTTTAGCAAGTGCTGCAATAGTATAATTCCCTTTTTTGTCTCCAATATCATCTCTCTTCTCCAATTCAGTAATTAAATCGCTAAAATTATTTAAACTTTTTCCCCCAGCTGATTGCGCAGCAAGCATTCGTTTAAATTCCAACACCATATTTTTTTGATTCGGTTGTAATATTTTAGGCATATTTTTTATTGAATTTGCCATAAACGTTATTCTCTTAGCAGCTTCCTGGGTACTGGCATTTAAAAGATCAAATGTTTTTTGGTTCTTAGAATTTGGTCCGCCAGGAGAATGAAAAGAGCCTTTACTAAACGCTCCAATATCTTCTACTCCAAGATCTCTTACTATGTTATGAACTGCATTGTTTTCTTTTGTGCCTTCTTTTATACCCTCTATTGTCCAATGATTTGGACCTTTCATTTCTTTACTCCTCTCTTCTGCCCACTTGCCAAATTTATTTTGATTTTTTGTAGCTGTAGCAGCCTCGTTTCTAGCTGTGGTTATGTCTAAGTCATGCTTTTTGTTAACTGTTTCTGTACCTGTTTTAAATGTTTTATTTATTTTCTTTTCTTCATCTTTATATGTTTTATTTATTTTCTTTTCTTCATCTTCATATTTTCTTTCTTCAATTACACTACTAATTACACTACTGTATTTAGGGTTAGTATTAAGATTGCCTATCTCGGTATTTCTAGAATTTTCAATGTTTTTATCATTAGTTTTCTGTTCGTTATTATATTTTGTATCTATTCTACCTACTTCTTTCTTATACTCACTCTCAGTGTAAATTTTCTTAAACCTACCCACATTAGCTATATCTCTAAGTCTGTTGACTTCAATATATTTACTCTTTTCTTTTTGTTCATCATGATCTTTATTTATTTTATTCAATTTATCATCATAATCCTTTTTTTGATCCTCATCTACCTCTGGCCTAGAACCAAGACCCTCTATTGCAGTACCCCTGGTTATTTCAGCTGATTTTAAATTAGCAACTCTTGCTGCTGTTAGAGGTTGCATTTCTTTTTCTTTTGCCTCTTCTCTGTCTTTAACTTCTTTTTCAGTCTCTCTGACTTTTTTGCCTTTGCCAAAATATTTCATAGCATGAGCAATCGGACCTTTTTCATCCGGATGCTTTATGCCATGCGCTCCTTTTGCTACGCCATATGCCCCCATAGCAACTCCCGCCATGCCACCTGTTGCTACACCCAAACCTAAAACTCCAACACCTTTGACAAAGTTTGTCGCACCTTTTATTCTTTTATCTTTCATTACTGTATCTAATTTTTCCTGACTACCACCAATATCAGTTCTCATGCCAAACTGTTCTAATCTCTTCTGTCGTTTTTTTGCTTTTTCCTTAGCTCTTGTTGTTTGCATATCCTTGCCCCATTGCCCAACAAAAGCGCCTATTTTACTAGTAGTACCTGGAATCTTTTCCCCTTTGGCGTCTTTATTGTCTAAGTATTTATTAGAACCAACAAAACCAATAGCACCACCAGCAGCTCTTAATGTGTTTCTGGCAGCAAACTTTGCTGCATCTTTTGCTCTGTTTACTCCAAAATTTTTAAGCATGCTTCCTCCTTTTTGAATCGCCCCCATTCCTTTTTGAATCGCCCCCATTCCTTTTCCTGCAATACTACCTGCTATACCACCAATTTGTTGAGTAACCATAAGACCGCCGACAAGCAAAGCTATGGTAATGGCATATGTTTGAAAAACACTATCAGTAAAAAAGTTGGACCCTAATTCACTCTGAAAACCACTTTTTGTTATTGCACTAGAAGACTCCCCGGCTGTTGACAATGCCAACCAAACAAAAAAAGCTAACACAGGACCAACTATTACGTTTTCAGAAAATTTAGTCCACCATTTTGTTGAATATTCTTTTCCAGCAGGAAAAGCAGCCAATAAATAAGCTAAAGGAGATAGAATAACATAAACCCATAACATTATTATTCTCATAATAAAAACGCACAACATTACCGCAATAACAACGAAAGCTATTAAGCCCGCAGCAAGAGCCCCCAATACTCCAGTAAACTGCACAAAGGTTGCGCCTTCATTTGTCTTATCAGCTTTCTCAGCCATTGCTACTAAGTTATCCATTCCCAAAAGAATTGCTAAGTTATTTATTCCTCCTCCAGCAAAACCGTTAACAAATGTCAACATTATTACTTGCGAAAAATCTATTATAAGTCCGCAAATAGTTTTAGAAAAATTTATTAAAACAGCCATTATTAATAATTTTGGCAATAATACTTTAGCGCTATAATTTTCTTGTCTTAAAATAGTGGCAAAAGCTATAATTAATAAAATTAAAATAAAAAACATGTTGCACAAATCTCTTACAATTACCCAGCCCTTAATAACCGTAGCAGCGTTAACAAAATCATTGTATCCAGCCACATGAGCTACCATATGTAAAATAAAAATTGTTATTTGCCCGACAAAATTAACCATATAAAATACTACCCATGTCAATCCAAACAAAAGTTTTTTTGTAACCCAATCAGCATAAACTAAATTAGGAAATAACAACACAACAGCCGTTAAAATTATTATTAAAAATAGACTATTTGTTTTATACTTTTTTATAATTTCTTTACTTTTATTAACTACTTTCATTTATTTTTATAACTTTGAAAAAATTATTTAAAATTAACGGGTCTGTTGCCGAATACGGTATTCGGCGACAGACCCTTAACTATTCATTTAGCCACTCTGTCCATTTACTAATAGTAAACCATCCAAAAACATTATCAACCACTTCAAAAATTATCATAATTACACCAATTATTGCAATTAAACAAAATAAAACTATAGCATCCAAAACAACTAATCCCATTTTATCTCTAAGTCTAAACTTAATTTTTTTTACAATTCCAAATAAATCTATTTTAACTGCTTTTAAAAAAGCAATTGCATTTAAAACTAAGAAGCCAGGAATAGCCCCTACGCCTGACGCTGTAAGCGACCATAAATAATTTAATACTTGTGCAGATACTTGTTTAGTTAATTCATCTTCACCTGTTTTTGGACTATCTTTTTTTAAATCAGCCTTCTTTCTTGCTTCCATTACTTTTTCTCGCAAAGATTCATCATCACCTCCACTGTCTTCTTTGTTGTCATTCCCCCTTCTTGCTTCTCTTAATGCTCCTGCCGCCCCATCCTCTTCTTCTGGTTTTAAAGTATTGTTTAATAATCTGTTATCTATATTTTCCATAATAATCTTTGCTTAATAAATTTCAGGATTAACAGAAGGGCTTTCTGTTTGTAAAACTTTTTCTTTTTGATTTTTATTATTCATAATTATCATGTTAGTATTTTGTATTTGGTATTTGGTATTTGAGCTTTCAGTGTAATTCAGTGCAACTCAGTG
>JAHJAP010000047.1 GCA_018813805.1 Patescibacteria group bacterium | reverse complement strand
CTATATAGTCAGCAACAACACTATTAATAATTTTTTTTACTGCCAATGGTTTTTTATCGGTTATGGCATGGAGGTCTGCGATAAAAATTAAAGCAGAATGATTTTTGTTTTGAAGATCAATAATGGGCTTAACAGCACCAAGATAATTGGCAATTGTTAAATTATTTGTTGGACGAAGACCAGTTAGAATGTCAACTTTAATTGTTGGTATAGTTTTCTTTTCGTTTTGTTGAGATTGTTTTGTTTCTAATTTTGTGGTCATATTTTTTAGCTTTTAAATTTATATTTTCATGTAATTAAATATAACAAAAGAAAGGGTTTTTGTAAAACAAGTGTATTAGTCCAACACATTTCGTGTCCAAAATGTGCTGGACTAATACATAACCTTGACGGGATTTTTTAAAAGAGTATAATAAGATTAGAATATAAAATTAAAATTATGAATTATCAAATCAGTCAAAATTATCAAAATTGTTGTTGTAACTTTTTTTAAGAAGAGGCTATTTTATTTTTGTTCAATTTATTTTTTAAAAATTCAGTCTCTTCTAAAAAAAGAGATTTTTGTTTTAGTTAGATTTAAAATTAATTAAAGTTTGTTTAAAAATTAAAAATTACAAAGTTTGTTTTATAAATTTTGTATAATATGGCCAGATAGCCAAGCAGTAAGGCATTGGTCTGCAAAACCAATACGCATGGGTGCAATTCCCATTCTGGCCTCAAAAAAGTTAAAAAGTTAAATTTTAGTAAAATTATATTTTTTGTTAAATATGAACAAAAGTATTTTAAAATTAATTGGAAATACTCCGTTGGTAAAGATAAATAAATTAAATCAAAATAAAAAAGTTGAACTTTATGTTAAGCTTGAATATTTTAATCCAGGAGGTTCTATAAAAGATAGAATTGCTTTAAGAATGATTGAGCAAGCGGAAAAAAATAAAGAACTTACAAAAAATAAAATTATTTTAGAAGCAACTAGCGGAAATACTGGCATTGGATTAGCCTTGGTTGCTGCTGTAAAAGGATATAAATTACTTTTAACAATGTCAGAAGCAGCAAGCTTAGAAAGAAAAAAAATTTTAAAAGCTTTAGGCGCGGAAATTTTGTTTACTTTAGCTAAGGATGGTACTGATGGAGCTATTGAAAAAGCCTATCAATTAGCTAAAAAAGATAAAAAATATTGGTTAGCTGATCAATTTAATAATCCAGAAAATTGGAAAGCTCATTATTATGGAACAGCTGAAGAAATTTGGAAACAGACTAATGGTAAAATTACTCATTTTGTTGCTGGCATTGGAACAAGCGGAACATTAATGGGTATTTCAAAAAGATTAAAAGAATATAATTCAAAAATTAAAATTATTGGTGTTGAACCAAATTTAAATCATAAAATTCAGGGATTAAAAAATATGAAAGAAGCATACAAGCCTGGAATTTATGATAAAACTCTTTTAGATGAAAAAATAAATATTAAAGACGAAGATGCTTTTGAAATGAGTCGTTGTTTAACAAAAGAAGAAGGAATTTTTGTTGGAATGTCGTCTGGCGCCGCGATGTTTGTTGCTTTAGAGAAAATAAAAAAAATAAAAAAAGGTTTGGTTGTTGTTTTATTTCCTGATAGCGGAGAAAGATATTTAAGTACTCAACTTTTTAATTAATTGGTCTGTTTTCAAATATGATATTTAGCAATAAGTTTTAAAAAATATGATAAAATTTTACAACACTTTAACTCGCAAAAAAGAAATTTTTAAACCAATAAAAGAGGATAAAGTTGGAATTTATACTTGCGGACCAACAATTTATGATTTTGTTCATCTTGGAAATTTTCGGGCAGCTATTTTTGCTGACATCTTACGAAGATATTTAGAGTATAAAACATACAAAGTAAAATATATAATGAATATTACTGATATTGATGACAAGATTATTAAAAAATCTAAAGAAAAGGGAGTGGAAATAAAAGAACTTACTGAAAAATATATTAAAGAATTTTTTAAAGATTTAAAAACTTTAAATATAAAAAAAGCAAGTCATTATCCAAGAGCAACAGAACATGTTTTAGAAATGATAAAATTTACGGAAATTTTAGAAAAAAAAGGCTATGCTTATAAAAAGTTACACAGTGTTTATTTTGATATTTCTAAATTTAAAGATTATGGCAAATTAGCGCGGCTTGATTTAAAAAATTTGAAAGCAGGAGCAAGAGTAGATTTGGATGAGTATGAAAAAGATAGTCCAGGTGATTTTACGTTATTAAAAAGAAGCACTTTAGAGGAATTAAAAAGAGGAATTTTTTATAAAACAAAATATGGCAATGTTCGACCAGGCTGGCACCTTGAATGTTCTGTTATGAGTATGAAATATTTAGGAAAAACTTTTGATATTCATACTGGCGGAGCTGATTTAATTTTTCCTCATCATGAAAACGAGATTGCTCAATCAGAAGCGTTTACTAACCAAAAGTTTGTTAATTATTGGATGCATAATGAATTTCTTTTAGTTGAAGGTAAAAAAATGAGCAAGTCTTTAGGAAATTTTTATACCTTAAGAGATGTTTTGGCTAAAAATCATCAACCAATGGCAATTCGTTATCTTTTGCTAGCAACTCATTATCGTCAACAACTTAATTTTACTTTTCAAGGATTAGAATCAACTAAGAATGCGCTAGAAAGATTGTATGAATTTGTTGATAAAATTAAAAATTCTAAAAAAAATTATACTCGAGACAAACAAAAGCTAAATTCAGAATTAATAAATAATTTAATTTTAAAAACTAAAAAGAATTTTGAAGAAGCAATGGACGATGATTTAAATATTTCTGAAGCTTTGGCAGCGATTTTTAATTTAGTTAAAGCTATAAATATTTTTATAGATAAGAATCAGCTTTTTTCATCTGAAGCAAAAAAAATTGTTCAATTAATAAAAAAACTTGATCAAGTTCTTGGATTAAAATTAATAGGAGAAAAAGAAGAAATTCAAAAAAATATTTTTAAATTAGCTGAGCAAAGAGAAAAATATCGTAAAGGAAAAGAATGGCAAAAGGCTGATGAAATTCGTCGGAAAATTGAAAAATTGGGTTATAAAATTGAAGACACAACAGAAGGAAAAAAAATAAGAACAATAAAATAGGGTCTATAAGTCCATAAAGCTAAAAGCTATAAATATTTTTATAAAATTTAATTTAAAAAAATGAATTTAAATCTTTCAAAATCTTTATTTAATTTTTTTTCTCCTAATTCAATTGTTGTAATTGGCGCTTCTCATCAGCCAGGTAAGGTTGGCTATGAAATTGTTAGCAATCTTATTGAAGGGAATTTTAAGGGAGAGATTTTTTTAGTTAATCCAAAAAAAGGAACAATTTTAGGAAAAAAAGTATTTGAGAGTCTTTCAGAAATTAAAAAATCTATTTCCTTGGCAGTTATTATTGTTCAGGCGAATATTTGCCCAAAGATTTTAAAAGAAGTTGGAGAAAAAGGAATAAAACAAGCAATAATTATTTCAGCTGGTTTTAAAGAAATTGGGAAAGAAGGAGAAAAAATAGAAAATGAAATTAAAGAAATAGCTTTAAAATATAATATTTCTTTAATTGGTCCTAATTGTTTGGGAATAATTAATCCTTATCAAAATTTAAATGTTTCTTTTGGGCCAGAAATGCCAAAAAAAGGAAACATTTTTTTTATTTCTCAATCAGGAGCGATTCTTTGCGGTTTTTTAGATTTAGCCAATCAAAATAATCTTGGTTTTAGCAAAATTATTAGCATTGGAAATAAGACGATTTTTTCAGAAAATGAATTTTTAGAATTTGCGCTAAAAGATCCTCAAACAAAAGTTATTTTAATTTATTTGGAAAGTTTTAAAAATGGGGAAAAAACTATTGAAATTTTAAAAACCAATTTTCAAAAACCAATTATTTTTTTGAAAAGCGGACAAAGTGAAAAAGGCAAAAAAGCTGTTTGTTCGCATACTGGAAGTTTGGTTGGCTCAAATGAAGCATTGGAAGCGTTTATTAAAAAAACAAATATTATTAAAGCAGATTCCTTAAAAGATATGTTTGATTTAGCTAAGGGATTTAGCTTTCAGAATTTTTTTCAAAAAAAACAAATTGCAATTTTAACAAATGCTGGCGGCTTGGGAGTTTTGGGAACTGATGCTTTGTCAAATATTAAAACTGATTTAGAATTAATTGAGTTAAATAAAAAAACAAAAGATTTTTTAAGAAAAAATTTATTACCAACCTGTAGTTTGGAAAATCCAATAGATATTATTGGCGATGCTATGGCTGATAGATATGGCATTGCCTTAGAAGCTATTTTAAAAGATAAAAATGTTTCGGCTGTTTTAGTTTTTTTAACTCCTCAAAAAATGACTGAAGAAAAAAAGACAGCTGAAATTATTGTTTCTCTTTCCAAAAAATATAAAAAACAAATTTTTACTTGTTTTTTTGGACAAAAAAGAGTGAAGGAGGCAATTGAAATTTTAGAAAAAAATGAAATTCCAAATTTTGATTCCCCCGAAAAAACAGTTGAGGTGATTCAAAAAATGCGGCAAAATTATTTACTTTTTAAAGAAAAATCGATTAATACTTCAAGCGAAATTTTAAAGTCCTCAGAAATAAAAACTTTAGAGAAAATTTTCAATCAAGCCAGCAAGGAACAATTAAAGCAATTAAAAATTGAACAAATAATTGAGATTCTTAAAATTTTAAAAATTTCTTTTCCAAAATTTAAAATTGTTTTTTCAAAAGAAGAGGCAATAAGCGGCATTCAAGAACTTTCTTATCCGCTGGTAATGAAAACAGCTTATTCTGAAATTTTGCATAAAAAAGATGTTGGCGGAATTAAATTAAATTTAAAAAATGAGCAAGAAGTAAAACAAGCTTATCAGGAAATTGTTGAAAGCGTTAAAAAAATTACTGAAAATAAAAATAATAAAGAAATTGAAAAAGTAATTATTCAAGAAATGGTTAATGAAGGAGAAGAGGTGATTATTGGCATGAAAAAAGATGAACAGTTTGGTTCAGTAATTATGTTTGGTTTAGGAGGAATTTTTGTTGAAGTCTTAAAAGACGTTTGTTTTCAAATCGCGCCATTGAGTAGGCAAGAAGCAATGAAAATGATTTTTTCAACTAAGGGGTATAAAATTCTCAAAGGAATTCGGGGAGAAAAAGAAAAAGATGTTAATTCAATTATTGAAGTTCTTTTAAAAATTTCTGAATTAAGTTTGCGTTTTCCTCAAATTAAAGAAATCGATTTAAATCCAATTAAAATTTTTGAAAAAGATTGCTCAGTTCTTGATTTTAAATTTATTTTATTCTAAT
>JAHJAP010000005.1 GCA_018813805.1 Patescibacteria group bacterium | reverse complement strand
AATATTATTTATCTTATTTTTTTATTTTTTGAAAATTATAACCCAAGCGCAATAAAATAGCTTCATCAAATCTTTTGCCAATCAACTGTAGGCCAACAGGTAATTTATGATCAAAGCCGCAAGGAATAGATATCGCTGGCAAGCCAGCCAATGACGCGCCTGTAACAAAAATATCTTCTAAATACATTTTCAATGGATCTTGCTTGGCATTTATTTTAAATGCTACATGTGGCACAGTTGGAGTTAACAAGCAATCAACTTTTTCTAATGCTTCATCCATTTCTTTCTTAATTTTAGTTCTAACTTTTTGCGCCTGAAGATAATAAGCATCATAATAACCTGCTGACAAAGCATAAGTGCCAAGCATAATGCGACGCTTAGCTTCTGGCCCAAAGCCATTACTGCGACTTTTTAAATACACGTCCATTAAATCATTTTTTGAAATACTTAATCCATATTTAATACCATCAAACCGTGCCAAATTAGAACTAATTTCTGACGACGTAATAATATAATAAACAGGTATGCTGTATTTAGTATATGGCAAACTAATTTCAACAAATTTAACGCCTATTTTTTTAAATTCCTCTATGGCTTGTTCAATTAATTGTTTAACTCCTTTGTCTACGCCTTTAATAAAATATTCTTTAGGCAACCCAATCTTTATTCCATTCAAATCTTTTTTTATTAACTTTTGATAATTGTCTATTTTTTCTTTAGCAGTAGTAGCATCATTTTTATCAACCCCTGCAATTACTTGTAAAACCATCATAGCGTCTTCAACGCTCTTAGTCATTGGGCCAGGCACATCAGTTGAGCTTGTCATTGCGATTAAACCAAAACGAGAACAACGGCCATAAGTTGGTTTTAAACCAGTCACTCCGCAAAAACTAGCAGGATGTCTAATAGAACCTCCTGTGTCAGTGCCTAAGGCAAATAAACACATATCTGCTGCAACTGCCGCAGCTGAACCACCCGAAGAACCTCCTGGCACTCGAGTTAAATCCAATGGATTATGAGTTAAGCTAAAAGCAGAATTTTCAGTTGAAGCTCCATGCGCAAATTCATCTAAATTAGTTTTACCCAATAATACTGCTCCAGCCTGTTTAAGTTTTTTAATTACTGTGGCATCATAAGGCGCAATATAATTTTCCAAAATTTTTGAACCAGCTGTAGTTTTTATTCCTTTAGTTAAAATATTATCTTTAGCTAAATAAGGAATTCCGAGCAAATCGCCTATTTTACCATTAGCGCGCTGTTCATCGGCTTTTTTGGCTTCAGCTAAAGCTTCTTTTTCGCAAACAATTAAACACGCTTTAATTTCTCCATCAATTTCTTTAATTCGATCTAAACAAGCATTGGTTAATTCAACTGAAGTAATTTCATTAGCAGCTAATTTTTGACTTGCCTCTTTTATTGTTAATTTATTTAGCTTCATAGTTTTGCTTTGTGATGTGTTGGTCCGAATACCGTATCCGGCAACAGGCTCGTGATAGTTTTAAAATTCATTTTGAAGCTATCACTTTATTCTTTTAACTTTAATAAATCTTTCTTCTTTTTCTGGCGCGCTAATTAAAACATTTTCTATTTCTTCTTTATTCCAATTTATTGCAATGTCTTCACGTAAAACATTTTCTAAACCAGTAGTCTGCGTTGTTGGCTCAACATCATCAACATTAACTTCTTTTAATTGATCAATATAAGTTAAAATATCTGACAACTGGCTATGATATTTTTTTAATTCTTCATCAGTTAATTCAATGCGCGCCAATTTTGCAATATGTTGTATTTGTTGTTTTGATAAATCCATATATAATAATGTGAATATGCAAAATATATTAATTTACGGGTCTGTCGCTGAATATGGTATTCAACAACAGATCCATTACTTTACTAAATTTAAAAATTCTTCCTCTTTAATAATATTCACTCCCAATTTTTTCGCTCTATTAAATTTACCTCCTGGATTAGCGCCAACAACTACAAAATCAATATTTTTGCTAATTGATGAAGA
The DNA here is from genome assembly GCA_018813805.1 of Patescibacteria group bacterium. GTDB lineage: Bacteria > Patescibacteriota > Patescibacteriia > Patescibacteriales > GWC2-42-12 > JAHJAP01. The sequence continues at coordinate 3,385 of JAHJAP010000005.1, read as the reverse complement.
AATATTTCCACCTAATTCTTTTATTTTAACCTTAGCCTCGTCTCTTGTCAAACTAGACAATACCCCAGTTAAAACAAAGGTTTTTCCAATTAATTTTTGATTATTTTGAATCAACTTTAAATTATTAATTCGCACTCCCAATTTTTCTAATTTATCAAGCAAAGCTAAATTATTTTTATTATTAAACCAATCATAAATACTTTGCGCTACAACTGGCCCAATATCAGGCAATTTTTGCCATTCTTCTAATAAAATTTTTTTTATTTCATCAACATAATCAAATAATTTTTGACTTTTGGCTTTTGCCTGCCCTATAGCATCCCGAATGGATTGTTTTGAGAGCTTTTGACTAATTAAACTTGCTGTTTCTTCCCCAACATGATGAATGCCTAAGCTAAATATAAAACGCGCTAATTCAACCTGTTTTTTAGCTTCAATGGCTTTAACTAAATTTTCTGCTGATTTTTCAGCAAATCTTTCTAGTGGCTTTAAGCCCTCAACAGTTAATTTATAAAAATCACTAATATCTTTAACTAAACCTTGATTTATTAATTGTTCAATAATTTTTGGTCCTAATCCATCAATATCCATGGCATTTTTAGATGCCCAATGAATTAAATTACGCAAATGAATGGCATAACAATTTTTATTAACACAGCGATAAGCTACTTCGTTATTTTTTTTAATAACAACATTACCGCAATTAGGACATTTTACAGGATGTTTAATTTCTTTTTCTTGATTTTGGCGCAACTTAATAAGAACTTTAACAATTTTAGGAATAACATCGCCAGCTCTTTCAATTATAACAGTGTCATTAATTTTTAAACCTAATCTTTTTATTTCATCCATATTATGAAGAGTTGCCCGACTAACAATCACGCCATAAATTTGAACTGGTTTAATATAAGCTATTGGCGTTAGCACTCCAGTGCGACCAACTTGCCAAACTACATCTTCAACAATAGCAGTAACTTGTTCGGCAGCAAATTTATAAGCCATTATATATCGGGGTCCTTTGCCAACAATGCCAAATTTTTTCCATAAATCCAGCTTGTTAACTACCACAACTACTCCATCGCAATCAAATAAAACTTTATCACGATGTTTTTCCCAATAATCATGAAATTCCATCGCTTGCTCTAAATTTTCACAATATTTATTTTGTTTTAAAACTTTAAAACCAAACAATTTGGCCAATTCATGTTCTTGCTCATGATACATTAAGCCTAAATCAATTGCTAAAGAATAAATATAGCAATCTAATTTGCGTTCAGCAGTTAATTTTGAATCTAATTGCCTAATTGATCCTGCGGCAGCATTTCGCGGGTTAGCTAATGCTGGTTTGCCTTGTTTTTTATATTGCTCATTTAAATCTGCAAATACTTTATTAGACATAATAGCCTCACCGCGCACTTCAATTTTGCCAAATTCTAATGCTTGATACAATTTTTTTATTGATTTATCTGTTAAACCAATTTTTATTAATTCGTTTTTTTCTGGTTTGCGCAAAATCAAAGGAATGGTTTCAATGGTTTTTAAATTTTGAGTTACATCTTCGCCTATTTTGCCATCACCACGAGTCGCGCCCAAAATAAACACACCTTGTTCATATACTAAAGCCACTGCCAAACCATCCATTTTTAATTCAACATAATAACCATCCATTTTTAATTCATTTTCAATTTTTAATGAATGCGTTGCGGTAAAATTGGAAATTTTTAAAAGTCGTTTTTCCCAGTCTTTCATATCTTGATGATTAAAAGCATCAAACAAAGACATCATTGGAATTGAATGCTGAGTTTTTTTAAATTTATCCAATGGCTTGCCGCCAATTCTTTGCGTTGGAGAATTAGGAATAATAAATTCAGGATATTGATCTTCTAATTTTTGCAATTCGTTTTTTAAACTATCCAAAGCAGCATCGCTAATCTCTTGTTTATTTAAAACATGGTAAAGATAGCGATAGTGATTTATTTCTTCTCTTAATTTAGCAATTCGTTTTTTAATAATATCTTTTTTCATGATTATTGATGATCTAATAAAGAGTTAGAGCAAGATACCAATTAATTATTTCTTTGCTCCAGAATAAAACAATAATAGCTGCAACTGATAAAAAAACACCTAAAGGCAATTGTGAACTCCATTTTTTTCTATTAAAAATAATTAATCCTAATCCAATTAATGAGCCAATTAAATAACCAATAAATATAATAACTAAAATATTAGGCCAACCAAACGCTAGGCCTAATAATAAACCCAGTCTAATATCTCCCCCGCCTATCCATCGGCCGCGAGAAACAACAAATTGTAATAGAAAAAAACTACTGCCAATTATACCAGAAATAAGCAAATTTTGCCAACTAAAACCAATGCTTAAATTTAATAAAAAAATAATCAAACAAGCAGGCAAAACAACAATATCTAAAATCAAATACCAACGTAAATCATAAATAAAAATTACTATCATAACGCAGATTAAGAAAAAATTTCGCAAAGTTAAAATTGAAAACTGAAAATTGTCAACAAATGCCATTACAAATAATAACCCTGTTGCTAACTCAACTACTGGATATTGCCAAGAAATAGAACAACCACACTGTCTGCATTTTTTATTTAGAATAATAAAACTTAGTAACGGAATATTGTCATGCCAAGCAATTTGTTTTTTGCATTTTGGGCAACAAGATCGTTTCCATAAACTTTTTTGCTGATGCAATCGCCAAACCAAACAATTTAAAAATGAACCCATCGCCAAACCAAAAACAAAAACATAAATTAATATTATTTGTGTAGACATAATTTTTTAATTTTTACTTTGTTTTATTATTGTATAAAAATCAACTAACTCATTTTCAAGAATAACGCGATGTTGCTGATTAAGCGCTGGATGATTAAGTAATGGCATAACTTCTATGCCTTTTTTTGAATATATTATTGCCTCATTATAATTTTTCTGCCATAATTTCATCCTAGCTAAACCTTTATAGCCCAGCATTATGTATGGATTAATATTAATTAAAGCATGATAATCTTCTTCAGCGCTATTATAATAAATTGGATCAATATAAAAACCTAGGATTGCTTTAACATGAGCAATAGTTAATTTAATAGAATAATTTAATTCTTGCTGATTAATTGAATCTATTTGGGCTATCATATTATTTCGCATGCCTTGTCGGATTGTTTTATCTTTTATAACTGAAAAACAATTAATATAATTGCGAAGATAATAATCCTGATAGTAAATATTGCCTGAATAAAAACCTACAACTTTTTCTGTATTATTTAAAACTTGTTTACAATCTTTTTTAGTTTCTGCTGTTTTAACTTTTGCATAATAATAATCAGCTAATAAATAATTAATATTTTGATAATAAATAAA
>JAHJAP010000046.1 GCA_018813805.1 Patescibacteria group bacterium | reverse complement strand
TTCAAAAATTTTTCATAAAAATAATTAAAAATTCTTAAGCAGATTAATATGCTTCTTTTTTTTGGTGGTTTAATTTTCTTTTTTTGGTTATCAAGTGCTCTGGTTGATTATGGCAATTTTTGTTATTTTTGGCAATCCAAAGAATATCGTTTAGATTGTTTTAAAAATTTTCTATCAACTTCTAGCGGCAAAAATTTTTTATTCAGCTATCCTGTTTATTTACGATCAATAATTTATTTTGTTATTTTTTTTCTATTAGTTATTGGTATTAAGCAATTATATCCTGTTTTAATTTTAATGTTTATTGTTGATTTTGTATATAATATTTTAAAAATTAATTATAAACAATTAAATTGGCCTAAAGCTACTTTAAAATCAATTGTTATTATTGTTTTTTCATTGATTATTGAGGGAAGTTTATTTATTTTATTAATTAATTCCAGTTTTATTTTTTTATTGTTAGCTTGCCGTTGGTTAATTATTTCTAGTTTGATTATTATTGCTAAATTGCCAACTAAATTATTAAAAATTATTTATTTTAGAATAGCTAAAAATAAATTATTGCAACAAAATAATTTATTAATTATTGGCGTAACAGGAAGTTATGGCAAAACAACAGTTAAAAATTTTTTAGCTCAAATTTTAGCCGTTAAATATAGGGTAATTAAAACCCCAACAAATATTAATACTGATATTGGTATTGCTAAATTTATTATTAATAGTAAATTATCTGATTTTAATGTTTTTATTGTAGAAATAGGGGCATATCAAAGAGGCGACATTAAAGCAATTTGTCAATGGATTAAACCTAAAATTGGTATTATAACAACTATTAGCGATCAACATTTAGCCTTATTTAAAACCCAAGAAAATATTCGATTGGGTAAATATGAATTACTGCTTAGTTTGCCAGCAGATGGTTTAGCAATTATTAATTCTGATAATGAATATTGTCGGCAATTTTTACCAAGCGCTGTTAGCCCTGTAAAAACTTTTGGCAAAGACAAACAATTTAATCCTGACTGTTTTATCAAAGATATAGGTAGTAATAATCAAGAAATAAATTTTATTACAAAAATAAAAAACAATAACCAAGACAGAGAATTAAAAATATTAGCGCCAATAATTGGCCAGCATAATAGCTTAAATATCGCGTCAGCAATTTTAGTTGGATTATTTTTAAATATTAGCGATGAAGATATTATTAAACAATGCGCTAAATTAAAATTACCTGCTAAAACTTTACAAATTTATAATTATGGTAAAAGTTTAATTATTGATGATAGTTATAATGCTAATCCGCATGGATTTTTAGCGGCATTGGAAGTTTTAGATAAATATCAAGGTAATTGGAAAAAAATAGTTGTTGCCAGAGGTATGTTAGAGCTTAGTAAGAAAAGCTGGGATTGGCATGTTAAGATTGGTCAAGTCATTGCTAAAGTTGCCGATGAATTAATAATTATTTCACCTGATTTTATTGAACCGTTAAAAAAGGGGGTTGGAAATAATAAAAATATTTCAGTTAAAGTTGAACTTAATTCAGATAAATTACTAGCCAATTTTCAACAATTTAAAAATGAAAAAAATTTAATTTTAATTGAACATCGTTTACCGCAAAATGTTTATGAAGAGGTAACAAAATTAAATAGATTTATTAAATAAATATGTTAGGTAAATTTAAAAAAAAATATACAAATCCTTATTTTCAAAAAAAAAGAGCTTTTTCAATCAAAATTCCAACTTATTCATGGCGTATTAAAATAACAGTTTTATTAATTTTTATTGGTTTTTCTTTTTTAGTTTGGTTTTTCTTTTTTTCAACTATTTTTAATATAAAAACAATAATTATTGAGGGGGCAATTAAAATTTCTGCTAACGACATTGAAAGTCTTGTGTGGGAACAAACCAATGATATTATATGGGGCAGGGGAGTGAATATTTTTCTTTTTAATAAAAAAGATTTAGCAGAAAAAATTAATAAAAAATATAATTTAAACGACTTGCGAATAGAAAAAAAGATGTTTAGTAAAATTAATATTAGTTTTAACGAAAAACAACAATCAATAATTTGGTTTGAAGCTGATAAATATTATTATTTAGATATTTTAGGTAATATTATTAACGAAGTTAATCCATTAAACATTTCTCAAAAAAATATACCTTTTATAAGCAATAATGGAGACAATAAAATAGTTGAGAAAAAAGTTAATATAAGTCATGACAAAATTACATTTATTTTAAATTTATTTTTAGAATTTAAAGATAAAAAACATAATTTTGAAATAGAAAAATTTATTATTAACAATGAAGAAAATACTATTGTCTTAAAAGTTATAAGCGGGCCAATTATTTATTTTAATATTAAAGATGATTTTAGTAAGCAAACAAGCAAGCTGCTTATAATCATTGATCAAAAAATAAAAGATGATTTTAGTAAAAAAACTTATATAGATTTAAGATATGGAGACAGGGTATATTATCGTTAATGCTTTTAATTTGAATTATATTTTGCGACACATAAAAATATACTCACCTAATATATCTATTATTGCATAAAAAATTTAAATATAATATAATATAAAGACTATGGAGAAAACATTTATAACAATTTTTATTCTTGGAATTTTAGTTTATAGTCTACTGATTGTAGGTATTTTTTTATTTATTTGTAAATTAATTTTATTAACTACTTCACAAATAAATATTTTAGGATTAACTATTTCTTAAATATAAGCAGAAGAGTTAATAAAAGGATTAATAAGTCGTATTTTGATAATTACGGGTCTGTCGCTGAATATGGTATTCAGCGACAGACCCGTAATTATCATATTTTTAAATACTAGTGTCGCACAAGTTATATTGTGCGACGCTTCTTTATTTTTTTCTTCTATTCCTTCTTTTGTGTTGAGTAGTTTTATATTAGGTTAAATATGACACTTATAGCATTAAAATAAACAACCGAATGGCTGATACTAGTAGAATTAGAACTGTAGAATTAGAACTTTACTTCTTTTTTATTCTTATGGTAAATAATCTAATGGATTAATTGGAATACCATTTAAACGAATTTCTAAATGTAAATGTGAGCCAGTAGTTAGTCTTCCAGCGCCAGGAGTGCCTGGTAAACCGCCGCTAGCGCCTATTGCCTGTCCTTGCACTACATATTCATTATCTTCAACATATATTTTAGAAACATGACCATAAACAGTTGCTAAACCATTACCATGAACTATCATAATATAACTATAACCCAATCCTGCATTTTTGGCTCTCGCAACATAGCCAGAAGCAGCTGCTTTTATCAAAGTCCCCTGACCAGCGCGAATATCAATGCCTGGATGTTCAAAAATATATCGAAAAGGATAGTCTGGATCATGAAAAGTTGCTGTTATTGTATTTTTTGTTATTGGCCAAATAAATCCTGAATCATTAAATTCTAATTTTTTACCTTGCATTTTTAACAATTTAGCTCGAGCAACTTTTTCTAAATCAATTATTTCAGCTGATGCTTGCTCTTGTTCTGCCTTAGCTTGTTTTAATAATTTCTGATATTCTTTTTCTGAGGCTTTTGTTTGATCTAATATAAAAATTTTATTTTTTTGTTCATCTGCCAAAATAATTTTTTTATCTTCTACTTGCGCTCTTAATTTAATTAATTCTTTATTTTTGTCAACCAATAATAATTGTTGATTGTTTAATTCTTGTAAATATTCTTTTAATGTTTCTAAATTCTTGCTTATCTCGCTGTTTATATTTTCTAAATATTTAATTTGACCCATGAATTCAGTAAAGGAATTATTAAGCAATAATATTTCTAGAGTAGAATTTTTATCAGATTTTTGTATTAATTGTAAAATTGTAATTAAGTGATCTTTTTGTTTATTAATTTGTTGATTTTTATCCACAATTTCTAATTTAGTTTTTTTAATTTCTAAATTAGTTCGTTCAACCTCTGTTGTTACCATTTCAATTTCCGATTCAGCTTTGTTTAGACGATTATCTAAAATAATTAATTGATTATTTAAACTAGCTTTCTCTCCTTGTTTTTGTTTAATTAATTTTTCATAAACTGTTTGTTGATTTTGCGTTTTTTTAATTTTATTACGCTGGTCATCAATCTGTCTGTTAATTTCTTTTATTTCTTCGTTTAGATTATCTTCAATTTGCCCATAACTAAAATTAGACGTGTTTAAAAATAACCCCAGAAATAATATTAGTATAATTAATTTTATACTTTTCATAAATTT
>JAHJAP010000045.1 GCA_018813805.1 Patescibacteria group bacterium | reverse complement strand
TTTGAGAAACTTGAGTAAGTTGGTGTTGTAAAGTATCAGCGCGTTGTTGTAAAGTATCAGCGTATTGACGTTCTTTTTCTCGAGCCTTGCGTTCAGCCTCAAGTTGAGATTGTAATTGTTTAAACTTATTACCCATAGAAATAATTTGGAATTTTATACCGAATACGGTATTCGGCGACAGACCCTTTATAATTTTTCTAAAATGTTCTTCTTATTTTTCTAATCATTTTATAAACATTATACCAATTATGATCAATAACCAAATCAAAAGTTCCTGAATAATAAATTATATTTTTGCCAAAACCTTTTTTAAACCTAGTAACTCCTGGCCATCTTGTTTCATCTATGCCATTAAAATCATAAAAATTATACCCCAGACTTTTGGCCAGCTTTATACATTGCCAATGCAAAAAAAATGGGGCCATAATATTGCGATCAAAATTAGCAGAAGCTCCATGTAAAAAAATTACTGTATCTCCAAAAAAAGAAAAAATACCAGTAGTAATTAATTTGTTTTTATATTTTACAAAAAATAATTTAAGAATTTTATTATTTATTTTAATCATTTCGCAATAATAATCTCTGCCATGCAAACGAAAATTATCTCTTTCACTTGTTTGGCTAATAAGCTGCCAAAAATCTTCAAAATAATTAATATCAGCTTCAATTAACTTAATTTCTTTTTTTTCTGCTAATTTAATATTATATCTAGTTTTTTGATGCATTTCTTTTAACAATTCTTCTTCTGATTTACGCAAATCCAAAATTAAAGTCTTGCTTGGTTCAACATCTAATGTCTGAAAAATTGGAAATTTAAAATCAGAAGTTTGAAATTGAAAAGTTGGTTCAAACCGTAAAAAAATAATATTTTCATTTTGCGCGATTTTTTGTATTTCATTAAATAAAAATTCTATAATACTTTCAATTTTTACTTTTTCACTTTTAATTACTATCGGGCCCCTTGGACAAAAAAAATATTTTTTATTCATTGGCAAAATTCTTTCCACTAATGTCGCAACAGCTAGCATTTCTCCTGTTTCTGATTCAACTCCCAAGCGAATTATTTTTCCACTTACTATACCTTGAAATTCTCCCCATTCAAAAGATTGTAAAAATTGCGTAGCAAATTGCGCTTGAACAAATTTATCTAATTCACTTTTGTCAAATATTATTTTTAATTTCATAAATAGAAAATTTACTAAATTTAGCCAAAATTAAAATTATTAATTAACGCCATTCTTATCTATTTATTTGTTTTAAAGCTTGTCTGATTCTTTCACTGCTTTCCTTAATTTCAGGATCAACGGCTTGCAATGCTTGCCTTGATTGAGAAAGAGAATAGCCCAAAGATAAAAGAGCATCAATTTCATCACTGTTAGCTCTTAAGGCAATAATATTTTCATCAACAATATTCATCTTGCTTATTTTTTCTCTTAATTCCAAAATAATTCGTTCAACGGTTTTTTTCCCAATGCCAGACACTTTAGTTAATAAAGCTGAGTCACCAACAACAATCGCTTCTTTAATATCCTCAACACTGGCCATTGATAAAACCCCCATGGCTGATTTAGGGCCAATGCCCGAAATAGAAAGTAATAATTCAAATAATTCTAATTCTTCTTGCGATTTAAAACCATATAAACTTAAAGCATCCTCACGAACATATTGATAAGTATACAAATCAACTGTCTGCCCAATAATTAAATCAGCAAAAAATATTGAAGTAATAAATACTTTATAGCCAACGCCATTAATTTCCAAAACAATATAACCTGCTTTTTTATTTTTTATTTTTCCGCTTAAGAACGCTATCATAATAAAATAATTTTAATAAATACCCATTGGTCTTATTAAAAAGGCCTATTGTTAAGGGTCTATCGCCAAATACCGTATTCGGTATAAAATTTTATTTTACTTAAATTACTTATCTTTTTTCCCATAATCTAATACTCTAATAATTTTTGCTGTACCGCCATTTTTTACTAATTCAACAAACAATCCTGTCCAAGAAGATATTTGAAAAACCGCAAGCATTGCTCCGCCAACACCAATCAACAGTAAAGCACTTATAAAAGCCAAAACAGCAATTACCCAAAAACCAACTTCTGAAGTTAATAAATAAACAATAATTCCTAAAGATAAAAAAGGAATAGCCATAGCTAATATCACCAAAGCAATCGCCAAGCCAGCAACAAAATTTATAAAAAACAAAATTAAAGCTGTTTCAAGGCTAATTATCCAATTATTCATAAACAATTGCCATGCTTGTTTAAACGCATTAATTAAACTGCTATTTTTTACAACAACATAAGCAATGGCATACTTTATTATAAAAGACAAACTAATAGCAATTGGCACAAAAATAATAAATAAAATTGAAAAAAGCAGACCGGTCATTGCAATGCTAATTTTGTTAACAAAAAAAATAATTGGCAAGCTGATTAAAATTAATAATAAACAAATTATTATTTTACTAATAACATTTAAACCCAAAATCGACCAAAAATTTTTAGTACCGCTGTTTACTCCATCTTGGAAATTATTTTTCTTTCGTTTGATTATATTGCCCGCATTATTAACTATAGCAATTTGAGAAACCATTATTAGCCAAATTAAAAAACAACTAATCACTAAAATTGCTAACACTACCCCCGACATCATTAAAAATGATAAAATATCTTCATTCATCCATTGTATTACATTATTAAAAGTCTGTTTACCAAAAACTCCTGTCTGGATAACTCTATAAAAGGATGGCCAAATTGCATGATCATCACCACTCAAACTACGTGATAATATTTCATATTCCCCGCCATTGCCAAGCAAGGCTGCAAAAATACCAAAAATCCATAAATACTTATTACGCCAAGTTATTTGCCATGATTGTTTTAAAACGTTTCTGTATGATAACATAAATTTTCCTCCTTACTTAAATTCCAAAAATTACAAAAAATTATTGGAAATTTAAAATTAAATATTTAATATATTATAAAATGATTATACCACGCTTATTTAACTCCAACAATTATTTCAAATTCTTCTTTTTCCAAAACTTCTTTTTTTAATAAAGCTTTTACAACTTTTTCTATTTTATCCCGTCTTAATTTAATAATTCCTCTGGCTTGATAAACTGCTTTATCAATATAAGAAGAGATTTCTTTATCAATCTGCTCAGCTATTTTTTCACTATAATCTCTTTGCTCATGAATTTCTCGCCCTAAAAAAATCATTTCTTCTTTTTCTCCAAAAGTTCTTGGCCCTAAAGTTTCACTCATACCATAATCAGTAATTAACTTACGCGCTAAATTAGTCGCGCGACGCAAATCAGAAGTAGATCCAGTAGTAACTTCACCAAAAACTTCCTGTTCAGCAACATAACCAGCTAAAAGCACTGCTATTTCTTCTGTAAATTCTGTTTTGGTGTGCATATATTTATCTTTATTCGGCAATTTAATAGTATAACCCCCTGCTTGACCGCGAGCAATAATAGAAATTTTATGCACAGGATCAGTGTGCAAAGAAAAATGTGCTACAATCGCATGACCAGCTTCATGATAAGCAGTAATTTTTTTTTCTTTATCTGACAAAATTTTAGATTTTCTTTCTGGACCAAGCATAACTTTTTCTACAGATTCAAACAACTCACTCATTTCAATAATTTTTTTATTTCTTCTAGCTGTTAAAATAGCTGCTTCATTTAATAAATTAGCTAAATCAGCTCCACTAAAACCAAAAGTTCGTTCAGCTACTTTACGCAAACTAACATCTTTAGCTAATGGTTTTTTCTTGGCATGAATTTGCAAAATCGCTATTCTATCAATTAAGTCAGGATCTTCTAATATGATTCTGCGATCAAAGCGCCCAGGTCTAAGCAATGCTGGATCTAAAACATCTGGACGATTAGTAGCGGCAATAACAATCACGTTAATATTAGGTTCAAAACCATCCATTTCAACTAAAATTTGGTTTAGAGTTTGTTCTCGCTCATCATGCGAGCCTCCTAAACCAGCGCCTCTGCGACGGCCAACAGCATCAATTTCATCAACAAAAACTATGCATGGCGAACTTTTTTTAGCTCGACGAAATAAATCCCTAACTCGAGAAGCTCCAACACCAACAAACATTTCTACAAATTCTGAACCAGAAATACTGAAAAAAGGTACACTAGCTTCTCCTGCTACTGCTCTAGCCAGTAAAGTTTTACCAGTGCCTGGACTACCCAAAAGTAAAACTCCTCGTGGTATACGAGCTCCTAATTCAATAAATTTTTGTGGCTGTTTTAAAAATTCCACTACTTCTTTTAATTCTTCTTTAGCCTCTTTAACGCCAGCAACATCTTTAAAGGTAATTTTATTTTTCATTTCTTTGCCAAACTCTTTTGCTTGAGATTGTCCAAAACTCATTGCCCGAGTATTAACTCCCTGCACAGAACGCATCATAAAATAAATAAAAACACCAATCAATAAAAATGGCAATAAAAATGGCAAAATTGTCGCTAACCAATATTTTGTTCCTTCATTTTCTTTTACTTCAATTTTAATATTTGCTAATTTAGCAGGATCAATGTTAAAATTTTTAATTATTTCTGAAAAAGTTTCACCAACTTCTTTTTTAACCACTTCTTCTGCGCCTTGTTTTAAAATAATCTTCAATTCATTGCCATAGATTATAATATCAGAAACTTCTTGATTATTAATTTGATTAATTAATGTTTCTAGTCCAACTTTTTTTACTGATTGTTTTGTATTATTAAAAACACTAAACAACATTGCCACTACAAAAAATACTGTAAAAAATATAACAAAATTTTTAAATAGATTTTTCATTTATTTTAATATT
>JAHJAP010000044.1 GCA_018813805.1 Patescibacteria group bacterium | reverse complement strand
ATTTTATACCGAATACGGTATTCGGCGACAGACCCTAACTACAATACCAAGAGAAGACATTGGGGACTAAACTTAATTTCACCTGTGGATTATTTAATTAAAAATAGTTTCGTGTCCGAAATGTGTTGGACTAATACAAATAATTGTTTTTAAATCTAAAGCTTGTTATAATAAAATTGTCGCTGAATACTTTTTAAGCATAAATTTTTATATTTTTATTCTCTTATTTTTTTGTTTATTTATTTATGCCCATTCCTCAATTATCACGTAAAAACAAGTCTTCTTATGGATGGCGTGATAAAGAAAAAAAATATTATTTACAACAACGCTACAGTAAATCACGCTGGTCTAATTCTCAAAAAAGAACAACAAGTTTTGGAATTAGCAGTATAGGTAATTATTTATTTTCCATTTTTACTGCGCCGAAAAATCTTAAAAGATTAGCTATTTTTACTGTTATTTTAGTCTTATTTTGTTTTGGTTTTTTATTCTGGTTATCTCGCGACCTACCTAGCCCTAATCGTTTAATTGAACGGCAAATTGCTCAAAGCACTAAAATTTATGATCGCACTGGCCAAAACATTCTTTATGAAATACATGGAGATCAAAAACGCACTATAGTTAATTTAAACGATCTTCCTGATTATGTAAAAACAACAACCATTGTTATTGAAGATAAAGATTTTTATAAACACGGCGGTTTTAGTTTATGGGCAATGTTCAGAACGGTTGTTACTAATATACTTTTTAATCAAAAAGCTGGAGGTTCAACCTTAACTCAACAATTTATTAAAAACGCTATTTTAACTAATGAAAAAACCTATACTAGAAAAATTAAAGAATTAATACTTGCATATCAAATAGAAAAAAAATTTACAAAAGACGAAATACTACAAATGTATTTTAATGAAATTCCTTATGGCTCAACCACTTATGGAGTTGAAGCAGCTAGTCAATTTTATTTTGGAAAAAAAGTTAAAGAAATAAATTTAGCTGAAGCTGCTATTTTAGCCGCTCTACCTCAAGCCCCAACTCGTTATTCTCCTTATGGGCCTAATAAAAACTTATTAATTGCCCGCCAGCATTATGTTTTAGATTTAATGGTTAAATATAATTATATTAATGCTGATGAGGCTAATGCGGCAAAAAACACCGAATTAAATTTTAAAGGACAAGCAAATAATATTATAGCTCCTCATTTTGTTATGTATATTAAAGAACTTTTAGCTGAAAAATATGGTGAAAAAATGATTGAGCAAGCAGGTTTAAAAATTTATACTACCTTAGATTTATATAAACAAAAAATTGCTGAGGAAGTTATTCAGTCCAAGGCTTTAAATAATCAAAACAAATATCAAGCCAGCAATGCGGCATTAGTTTCTTTAGACCCGAAAACAGGTCAAATTTTAGCCATGGTAGGTTCAAAAAATTATTTTGATGATAGCATTGATGGTCAAGTCAATGTTGCCCTACAACCACGCCAGCCTGGTTCATCGTTTAAGCCTATTGTTTATACAGCTGCTTTTATCAAAGGTTATACTCCTGATACTGTTCTTTATGATGTAGTAACTAATTTTTCAACTGATCCAGCAAAGCCTTATGAACCACATAATTATGACAACAAAGAATATGGGCCAGTTACAATGAGAAAAGCCTTGGCTGGATCATTAAACGTTCCGGCTGTTAAAACTATCTATTTAACAGGCATTAACAATGTTTTGGCTTTAGCAAAATCCATTGGTTATACCACGCTGTCTGACAATGATCGTTTTGGCTTATCATTAGTTTTAGGCGGCGGAGAAGTAAAATTACTAGAACATGTTGCTGCTTACGCTGTTTTAGCTCGCGAAGGAACTTATCGTTCTCCAATAGCTATTTTAAAAATAGAAGATAAAAACGGTAAAATAATTGAAGAATACAAAGAAAGCAGTAAACAAGTATTAGACGCAAAAATTGTTAGATTAATCAATAATGTTTTATCTGACAACAGTGCCCGCGCTTATATTTTTGGCGAACAAAATTATTTAACCTTAGGCCCTAGACCAGTAGCAGCTAAAACAGGCACTACCAATGATTATCGCGATGCTTGGACAATTGGCTTTACTCCATCCTTGGTTACCGGTGTTTGGGTAGGAAATAATAATAATTCGCCAATGAAACGCGGGGCAGATGGATCAGTGGTTGCAGCTCCTCTTTGGCATGATTATATGCAAAAAGTTTTAGGCGATACGCCAATTGAATACTTTAATCAACCAAAAATTAATAAAACAGGCAAACCTGTTTTGGATGGCGATATTGAAGGAAAAACAGTTATTAAAATTGATAAAGCTTCTGGTTTGTTAGCTACTGAACTTACGCCAATTAACTTTATTGAAGAAAAAACTTTTCAATCAGCTCATTCTATTCTTTACTATATAAACAAAAAAAATCCTTTAGACATGCAACCAGTTGATCCTCAACAAGACCCTCAATTTAAGCTTTGGGAAAGCCGAGTTATTAGCTGGGCTGCTAAACAGGGCTTTGCCACATCTTCTCCTCCAGTAGAATATGATAATCTGCATATTCCTAGCAACAACCCAACCTTTAACATAGAATTTCCTGTTAACAACCAAATAATTATGGATCCAATTTTATCAACCAAGATTCAAGCATCTGCGCCGCGCGGCATTAATAGAATTGAATATTATTTAAACAACAACTTATTCACTACTGCTAGCAGCTATCCATTTAATTTAAATAAATCAATTGATTTTTTAAATAATGGTTTTCATAACTTAACAATCAAAGTATGCGATGATATAGATAATTGTTCTGAACAAAAAATAATATTTAATTTAATTCTAAAAGAGAAAAAAACAAACAGCACTATTATTTCATGGCTAATGCCCGCTGATGAAGTTACTTTAACTAAAACTGATTTTCCTTTTTCTTTAAAAATATTAACAAACAACTATAAACAAATCGCTAATATAACTTTTTCTTTATTATCCTCTAATAGCACGTCCACTACCTTAGCTTCTCTTGGCCAATTAAGCCTAAACGAAGATGTTGTTCAAGTTAATTGGGATAATCAGCCAGAAGCAGGGGTTTATTTATTAAGCGCTGAAATTCGCAATTGGGATAATCAAATAACAAAAAGCAAAGAAATAAAAATTATAATTAAATAATTATTGTTTAATTGGCATAATAAGATATAAATAATCTGTTGCTTTTTCTGACCTAATAATGCATGGCGTGTTGTTATTAATTATTTCTAATTTAACTGTCTCGCCATCAATATTATTTAAACCATCCAACAAATAACGACAATTAACAACAACGCCGTTGTCTTCGCCGGTCATTTTAGCGTCTAATTGGGTAACATTCTCGCCAACTTGCCCCGAAATAGCGGAAACTATAATTTGATTTTTTTCTTTAAAAAAATCCAAATTAATATCATTAATTTTTGTTTTAGAAAACAAAAACGCTAACTTAGTTGCTCTAATAAGCTCAACTCGATTAACAATCACGTTAGTTTTACTAACAGTAGGAATGATTTGTTGATAATTAACATATTGCCCTTCAATTAAACGAGAAACTAACTCAATTGAATTATAAACAAATAAAACCTGATTATCAGAAATATAAATCTTAATTTCTTGATCTGTTTTGTTGTTTATATCTATTGGCACTCCTGATAATATTCTAATCAATTCCTGCAAGGTTTTAACTGGAATAATAATTTTTCTTTCTTCGTTATTGTTGTTTTTTATTTTAATTTTTTTTTCAGCCAAACGATACCCATCTGTGGCAACTAAAATCAAGTCATTACTAAAAAAAAGAGCTACGCCAGACATTTCCAGCCTAACCTCACTTAAAGAAACCGCAAACACAACTTGCGAAACAGCTTTTTTAAATTCTTCAACTTGAACGCTGTAATAATTTTTTTTCTCCACCTCAGGAATTAAAGGAAACTCCTCGGCTAACTGACCCTTTATTTTAACTTGATAATTATCACTATTAACCAATAAATTATTGTCTTTTAATTCTATTTTTATTTTTTGATTTGGTAATAAATTAACACACTCACTAATTATCCTTGAGTCAACAGTAAAAACCCCCTCTTTTTCAATCTTACCTCGCACTATCATTGTAACTCCAATTTCCAAATTAGTTGATAATATTTTTATGTTTCCATTTTCAACTTTTAACATCACATTATTTAAAATTGGCAACTGAGTGTTTTTTCCAGCAATATGTCCAACTACAAATAATCCTTGTTTTAAATTTTCTTGAAGACTAAAAAATTTCATTGTTTAAAAGTTTTAAATTATATATTTAAAT
>JAHJAP010000043.1 GCA_018813805.1 Patescibacteria group bacterium | reverse complement strand
TTTTAATTTTTGTATTTTTAATTTTATTTATTATGTCTGTGTTTTTTTCTTTAGTAATTATTTTATTTTCTGTTATTATACATGAATATATGCATGGTTGGATGGCTAATTATTTGGGTGATACAACAGCGCGAGATGATGGCAGATTAACTTTAAATCCACTTGTTCATATAGATTTATGGGGGTCTATATTAATGCCAGCTATGCTTTATTTTGGCACGGGTGGTAATTTTATTTTTGGTTATGCCAAGCCAATACCATTTAATCCATGTAATTTGCGTGACCAAAAATATGGCACAGCTAAAATAGCAATAGCAGGCCCATTGGCTAATCTTTTTGTAGCTTTGGTTTTTGGTTTATCGTTGCGTTTTTTATTAAATATTAGCCAGGAGATGGTTATATTCATTGTTGCTGTTGTTCAAGTAAATTTAGCTTTATTTGTTTTTAATTTATTACCTATCCCGCCATTGGATGGATCAAAAGTAATTGCATCATTTTTGTCTTATAGTTGGCAAGAAAAATTAATGTTTTTAGAGCAATATGGCATAATAATAGTGATGCTGTTTATATTTTTTGGTTTTTCTTTTATTATGCCAATAATTAATTCACTGTTTAAATTAATTGTTGGAGTTTAACTAATTTTTTGTGACCGTTTGTGATTTTTGACATATAAATTTTTTTAACAAATTTATTCTTGACTAAAAATAATTCTTGTGTTAAATTAAAATTAAGTTAAATTAAATATTTTATATATTCTGGGTATTCAGGGTATGTTTTAGTTATTTAATGGCTTTTCGTTATTAATTTTTATTTTGTTGTATTTTATTTATTTTATGCCTACTATTAATCAATTAATTCGCAAAGGACGAAGCAGGGACAAGACAAAAAGTAAATCCCCGGCTTTACGAACTACGCTGGACGCTTTGCATAGAAAAAAAACAATTATACCAACGGGCGCTCCTTTTAAACGAGGTGTCTGTGTTAAAGTAACAACAACTACTCCTAAAAAACCTAATTCAGCTTTGAGAAAAATTGCTCGTGTTAGACTATCTAATGGCATGGAAGTAACGGCATATATTCCTGGAATTGGTCATAATCTGCAAGAACACTCTATAGTTTTAATTAAAGGTGGCAGAACTAAAGACTTGCCAGGTGTTCGTTATAAAGTAATTAGAGGAGTTTATGATACTCAAGGAGTAGAAAATCGAAGACAGAGTCGTAGTTGCTACGGCGCTAAAAGACCTAAATAAAATTTAAAAAATATTTATGAGAGGAAAACCAGCTATAAAAAGAAAAATACAAGCAAATAGCAAATACGACGATGTTGATATTGCTAAATTTATAAACTATATTATGCGTGCCGGCAAAAAAACCATAGCGCAAAAAATAGTTTATCGTTGTTTTGATATTATTAAAGAAACGATCAATCAGGATCCACGTCATGTTTTTAATAAAGCATTAAAGCAAGTCGGACCGCTTTTAGAAATTCGTAGTCGGCGTGTTGGAGGAGCTAATTATCAAATTCCTCATCAAGTTAGAGGCGAAAGACGTATGGCTCTAGCTTGTCATTGGATTATTGGAGCAGCTCGAGCGAAAAAAGGCAAACCAATGGCAGAAAAATTGGCAATGGAAATTATGGATGCTTCAAAAGGCGAGGGGGCAGCTATTAAAAAGAGAATAGATGTTCACAAAATGGCTGAAGCCAATAAAGCCTTTGCGCACTTTGCTCGTTAGGGGCCTGTCGCCGAATACCGTATTCAGCGATAGACCTATTAGAATAAGCGAAATTAAATATGTTAAAATTTTTAAATTCAAAAGTAAAAGAAATTTTAAAATGGCTTAAATTAAAAATTTAGATACATGTTATTATGAGAGAATATTTATTAGAAAAAACTAGAAATATTGGGATTATTGCCCATATTGACGCTGGTAAAACTACGGTTAGCGAGCGTGTTTTATTTTATACTGGAAAAAAACATAAAATTGGCGAAGTTCATGATGGAGAAGCAGAAATGGATTGGATGGATCAAGAAAAAGAACGTGGAATTACTATTACTAGTGCAGCAACAACTTGTTTTTGGAAAGATTGTCGTATTAATATTATTGATACTCCAGGGCATGTTGATTTTACTGCTGAAGTAGAACGTTCATTAAGAGTTTTGGATGGTGGTGTTGTTATTTTTGATGGAGTGGCAGGTGTTGAGCCTCAATCAGAAACCGTTTGGCATCAGGCTGATAAATACAAAGTTCCTAGATTGGCTTTTATTAATAAATTAGATAGGACTGGCGCTGATTTTTACGCTGATTTAGATTCAATATATAAAAGATTAACTAAAAATGCTTTTCCAATTCAGCTGCCAATTGGCACTGAAGACCAATTTAAGGGTCTTGTTGATTTAATTAATCAGACAGCTAGAATATCTCAAGATGATTTAGGCGCTAAATGGGAAGATGTAGAAATTCCTCAAGATATGAAAGATAAAGTCAAGGAATATCGTAACAAATTAATTGAAGCAATTGTTGAAGACAGCGAAGAATTAATGGATAAATATTTGACTGGGAAAGAAATTTTACCAGAGGATTTAAACAAAGAATTACGCCGAGCTGTTATTGCCAATAGGATTGTGCCAGTGCTTTGTGGTAGCGCTTTAAAAAATAAAGGAGTTCAGTTTTTGCTTGATGCTGTTATTGAATATTTGCCATCACCATTAGATATTCCAGCGATTATTGGTTTTGATCCTAAAAATGAAGAGAAAAAAATTGAGATAAAATCTAGTGACAACGAACCTTTTGCTGCTTTAGCTTTTAAAATAGTTACTGATCCTTTTGTTGGTAAGCTTTGTTTTGTTAGGGTTTATAGTGGAGTTTTGTTGTCAGGATCTTATATTTTAAATACTTCCAGCGGAGAAAGAGAAAGAGTAGGTAGAATTGTTAGAATACATGCTAATCATCGCGAAGAAGTTAAAGAGGTTTATGCCGGAGAAATTGTTGGAATTATTGGTTTAAAAAATACTACTACTGGTAATACTTTGTGCAATGAATCAAGGCCAGTGGTGCTGGAATCAATAACTTTTGCTGATCCTGTTATTTCTGTAGCAATTGAACCAAAAACTAAAGCTGATCAAGAAAAAATGGGTATAGCTTTATCCAAGCTAACTGAGGAAGACCCAACTTTTAGAGTTAGAAGCGATGAGGAAATTATGCAAACTATTATTTCAGGTATGGGAGAGCTTCATCTAGAGATTCTTGTTGAAAGAATGAAGCGTGAATTTAAAGTTGAAGCTAATATTGGACAGCCTCAAGTAGCTTTTCGTGAAACCATAAAAAAAGAGGCAGAAGCTGAAGGTAAATATATTCGTCAGTCAGGCGGTCGTGGTCAGTATGGCCACTGCTGGTTAAAAGTTGAACCACAAGAAGAAGGTAAGGGCTTTGAATTTGTTGATGAAGTAAGGGGTGGTGCTATTCCAAGAGAATATATTGCGCCAATAGAAAAAGGAGTAAAAGAAGCTTTGGAAAGAGGTATTTCAGCAGGCTATCCCGTTGTTGATGTTAAGGTTACGGTTTTTGATGGTTCTTTTCACGAAGTTGATTCTTCAGAAGCTGCTTTTAAAATTGCTGGATCTATGGCTTTTCAAATAGCAGCCAAAAAGGCTAACCCTATTATACTTGAACCAATAATGAGAGTTGAAGCAATTACCCCGGAAGAATTTATGGGTGAAATTATTGGTGATTTAAATTCCAAGCGAGCGCAAATTGATGAAATGAGTGATCGTGGTAATGTTAAAGTTATTAAAGCTAAAGTGCCTTTGTCTGAAATGTTTGGTTATGCCACTCAACTTCGTTCAATGAGTCAGGGCCGAGCTAGCTATAACATGGAATTTTCTCATTATAGCGAAGTACCTAGAAATGTTGCAGAAAAAATAATTGGCACAAAAGAAGAGAAAAAATAATTATTGACATTTAATTAAAAAAATATATAATATAAGCATTCTAAGATATTACGTTTTTATGCAGAATCAATTACAAAGAGTAATTAATTTAGTTAGAAAAACCGGCGATAAGTTGGTAGTTTTTGATAGCGCCAAGACAGAGGATACTTGCGTTGTTTTAACATTAAAAGATTATGAAAATTTAATTTTAGGCAAAAGTGAGGTTAAAAATTTGACAGAAGATGAATTGCTTGATAAAATTAATCGCGATATTGCAATTTGGAAAAGTGATCAGGAGTTTGATCAGGAGTTTGAAAAAATTGATAAAATAAAAATATCTTCTTTGCTAAATAAACCATTAAATAAATTTGAAAATTATAAAGAAGATGATGATTGTTGTTTTTCACAGGATAATCAATATGATGATAAAAAATCAGGAAGAGGTTGGTCAATTCCAAGTACTAGAAAACAATATAAGGAGGAAATTATAGACGAAGATAGGCAATATTTAGAAGAAGTTTTATTTTAATTTAAAATTTAAAAAATATAATTATGACAGAAAAATTTGAACGAATAAAACCACATCTTAATGTGGGAACAATTGGTCATGTTGATCATGGTAAAACAACTTTAACAGCAGCTATACTTAATGTGCTGCGAGCAAAGGGATACAAGGCATCTGATAAAAATGTTGATCAAATCGATTCTGCTCCAGAGGAAAAAGAACGTGGTATTACTATTGCGACTTGTCATGTTGAATATGAATCTGATAAGCGTCATTATGCCCACGTTGATTGTCCAGGGCACGCAGATTATGTAAAAAATATGATTACCGGTGCTGCTCAAATGGATGGAGCTGTTTTGGTTGTGGCTGCTACTGATGGTCCAATGCCTCAAACAAAAGAACATATTCTTTTGGCTAGGCAAGTTGGAGTTCCTTATATTGTTGTTTTTTTGAATAAATGCGATGCGATTGAAGATAAGGAATTAATTGATTTAGTTGAAGAAGAAATTAGAGATTTACTTAAAAAATATGAATTTCCAGGCGACACAACTCCTATTATTAGAGGATCAGCTTTAAAGGCATTGAATAATCCTAATGGAGAAGATGCTCAACCAATTTTAGATTTAATTAAGGCTTTAGATGAATATATTCCTGAACCAAAACGTGAAATTGATAAACCATTTTTAATGCCAATTGAAGATATTTTTTCTATTGAAGGCAGGGGCACCGTAGTTACAGGTAAAATTGAAAGAGGTGTTATTAAAACAAGCGAAGAAATTGAAATTATAGGTATTAAAGATACGCAAAAAACCGTTGTTATTGGCGTAGAAATGTTTAATAAATCTTTAGATGAGGGAAGAGCTGGAGATAATGCCGGTATTTTATTGCGCGGCACTAAAAAGAATGACGTAGAAAGAGGACAGGTTCTTGCTAAACCAGGTACTGTTCATCCTCACGCTGAATTTGAAGGAGAAGTTTATATTTTAACAAAAGAAGAAGGCGGCAGACATAAACCATTTTTCAAAGGATATAAACCGCAGTTTTACATTCGTACTACTGATGTTACAGGAGAAGTTGAATTAGGCGAAGGTACTGAAATGGTTATGCCTGGCGATACAATTACTTTGAAAATAAAATTAATAGCACCAATCGCATTAGAAGAAAAGCAGAGATTTGCTATTCGCGAAGGTGGTAAAACTGTAGGCGCTGGCGTTGTTACTAAAATTATTAAATAATACTCACTTTATCTCTCCCAGGTTTTTTAAACTTGGGAGGGATTGAGATATTTATTAATGGGTTTGTCGTCAAATGCCATATTTGACATAAAATTTGATCCCGCTATTCATTGATAAAATATTTTTTGAAGGCAAGACTACTTGAAAGAGTATTCGGCGATAAACCCATTATACCAAAGAAGTTTTAAAGTCAACGGAGGGTGTTATGAAATTTATTGAAGAGCAATTTATTAAACAATAAATATAATAAAAAAATTATGACAAACTTTAAAAAGAGTGTGAGTATTTTTTTAACATTAATGTTTTTTATTTTGTATGGTGTTTTTATTTGTGGAAATATTTCTAATGCTCAAACTGATGTTGAGCCTTCTATTAAAGTTATTTCGCCTAAAGTTATTTCGCCAAACAACAGTGAGATATTAATAAAAGATTCTGTAAGCATTAATCAACCACCAGTAATTTTCGACGTTAGCGGTCCAACTATTCTTAAAGTTAATGAAGCAGGTATATGGACCATTAAAGCAAATGACCCTGAAAATGGACAATTAACTTATTCAGTTGTTTGGGGCGACGAAGATGTGTCATCTGGAGGCGCGCAATTAATGCCAAAATATTTTGATAATACTCAAACTACAACTTTTACTCATTCTTATAGAAAGGCCGGCAATTATACTCCAACTTTTACTGTTACTGACAATCAGGGTCTTTCTGCAAAAACAAGTATTAGCATTAATGTGGAAAATGGAAACTGTCAATCAATCTGCAAAGAAATTAACACCCGATCAGAAGGTTGGTATGATTCTTGTACAGGAAATTTAATTAGATGGGAAAAATGTAGCGGATCAGGAACAGAAACATGTATAAAAGAAAATGAAAGTTTAGGCGCGGTTATTCCTGATAATAACAAAAAATGTTGCGAAGGATTAAAGCCATATATCCCATCTGATTCTGCTGGAATAAAAATAATTGGAACAAGAGGAATATGCAAAAAGATTTCTGATCAGCAGATAATGCAAATTGATCCACAAATAACTCAAATTAATAATAGCGCAGGACGGCTTCACGGCAACGAATTAAACGAAATATTGAAAGAACTAAAGCAATTGAGAAATAAAATAAAAGAACAAGAAAGTGAGATAAAATATTTAAGAAATTTAACAAAAGGAATAAAAGGATTAGTTCAATCAGCAAAAGACGCTATAAATAATTTTATTACATATGGTGTTGACGATAATACACAAAAATTAGGAGCAGGTGAAAGAGCAGCTGTAATTAGCTCATATAAATCAGCATTTGGTAAATTACCAGAAACAGAGTCAGAATTATCAGACGCAATTAAAATTGCTAATGGCAGATTCCCAAGTATTACAAATGATAAAGCAGAAAAGAAAGCAAAAAACCAATTTATTAAAATTTATAAAAGAATAGCCGACATAAATAATGCTAATGATAGCGCTGCTATTAAAGTAATGGCCTATGGTTTAAAACAAAAAGCAGAAAACAGAAATTTAAACAGTGAGAAATCAGGTATTAAAACTTTTGACGCAATCTATGGTCGCGCGCCAAAGAGCACAGAAGATTGGAATACCATGCAAGCCATTACTTATTCAGGAGCAAAGAAAATGATAGATACTGATAAAGATTTATTATCAGATGAAATGGAAAAGAAATTAGGAACTAATCCAAATAAAGCTGATTCAGATAATGATGGACATAAAGATGGAATGGAAGTGAATAATGGATATGATCCGTTAAAAAAGTAGAAAAACATAAAAAAATATCAACTAATAATATTAGAAAAAATATAGCAGTATTGACGAAACAATAAAGATATGATAAATATAAGATATTAAAAGATTTTTAGAATTTTTTA
>JAHJAP010000042.1 GCA_018813805.1 Patescibacteria group bacterium | reverse complement strand
GATCTTTTTAATTAATTCTTTATTCTCTTTAATTAAATTAATATATTTTTTAACGCAAATTATTGCTTTAACTTTTTGAGCTGGTTCAATTTTATTTTCCGCTCGAACGTTGCGAATAGCAACAATTATTTCTTTAATCAATTCAAAGTCATTTTTATCCCCCTTGTAAAGATTAAAAGGGTGGGTAGAATTAAGATTTGAGCTTAAGTTGTCTTCCTTGCAAGGAAATGGTGCTGTTGTTAAGTCTGGCCAATTTTCAATTATTAAAAATTTTTCTTTTTTTAATTCTTGCCAAATAACTTCAGTAACAAAAGGAATAAACGGATGCCAAAGCTTTAATAAATTTTCTAAAACATAAATTAAAATTTTGTCTTTCTCTTTATTTTTTTCAAATTTACTAATTTCTAAATACCAATCAGCAAAATCATTCCATGTAAACTCTCTTAATTTTTCACCTGCCTGCGAAAATCTATAATTCTTTAAATCATCGTCAACTTCTTTAATCAAATCACTTGTTTTATCCAACATCCACTTATCTGCCAAAGTTAATTTTTTAGAATCAATTTCACGTTTTGCATTATCATTTTGATTTTTAATTTCTGATTTTTGCATTATAAATCGACTGATGTTCCAAAATTTATTAACAAAATTTCTAAATCCTTCAATTTTTTCTTCGCTTAATCGGCTATCATTGCCAGGGGTGCTACCAATTAACAAAGACAAACGAACAGCATCAGCGCCAAATTTTTTTATCATATCAATTGGATCAATTCCATTGCCTTTTGATTTACTCATTTTTTTCCCATTTTTATCCAAAATCATGCCATGCAAATAAACATTTTCAAAAGGGATTTCTTGAATAGCAAACAAAGACATCATAATCATTCGCGAAACCCAAAGCGTTAAAATATCATATCCTGTTTCTAAAACTTGTGTTGGATGAAACTTTGCCAAATCTCCTATTTTTTTTTCATTTTTAAAATTATCAGGCCAACCCAAAGTTGAAAAAGTCCACATTCCTGACGAAAACCATGTGTCTAAAGTGTCTGGATCTTGCTCCCAACCATCTTCTTTCGGCGCTTCTGTGCCAACATAAATTTCATTTGTGTTTTCGTATTTTTGTGTTTTCGTATTTTTGTGTTTTCTATGCCAAACAGGAATTTCATGTCCAAACCAAATTTGTCTTGAAATGCACCAATCATGCAAATTTTCCATCCAATGCAAATATCTTTTTTCAAATCTTTCTGGAATAAATTTTATTTCCCCGCTTTTTACTACTTCAATAGCTTTTTCTTTCAGTGATTTATTATCTAAAAAATCTAATTTTTTATTTACATCTACAAACCACTGTTTTGAAGGTAATGGTTCAATCGCTGTGTTGCAACGATAACAAACTGATAAATTATTATTAATTTCTTCTTGCTTTTCTAACAAATTTTGTTTTTTTAGTTTTTCAACAATCATTTCTCGCGCTTCAATCGCGCTTTTATTTGAAAATTCCTTAAATCCTTTTTGTATTTTTCCATCTTCATCTATAACTTTAATAATTTCTAAATTATTTTCTTGGGCCATTTGCCAATCAACCATAGAATGAGCTGGAGTAACTCCAAGCACTCCTGTCCCAAATTCCATATCAACATTATGATCAGCAATAATTTTCAATTTTAATAAAATTCCGCAAAAATCTATTTCATAAATTTTTCCAATATATTTTTTATATCTTTTATCTTTTGAATTTACTGCAACAGCTGTATCGCCTAATTTTGTTTCTGGCCGAGTTGTTGCAATAACAAAAGGAAAATCTTTATTATATTTAAAAAAATATAAATTTGTTTTTTGTTCTTTATATTCAACCTCATCATCAGCCAATGTGGAATGACACCACGGACACCAATTTACAATTCTCTCTCCTTTATAAATTACCCCTGCGTTATACATATCAATAAACATTTTTGTAACTGCTTTTTCTCTTTGCTTGTCTAAAGTAAAAGCTTCGCGAGACCAGTCTAAAGAAGCTCCCATTTTTCTTGTTTGATATAAAATAATCGCTTGTGTTTCTTTTAAAAATTTCCAAACTTCTTTTAAAAATTTTTCTCTACCTAAATTGTGGCGGGTTAAACCTTGTTCTTTAAATAATTTTTTTTCAACAACGTTTTGCGTTGCAATAGCGGCATGATCAGTGCCTGGTAACCATAATGTTTTATAACCTTTCATTCTATGATAACGAATCATTAAATCTTCAATAGCCAACATAGCTGAATGCCCCATGTGTAATTTATCTGTTATATTTGGCGGTGGCAAAATTATAGTATAAGCTGGCGCGTTTTCAGGCAAATCTAAATTGTCAGGATTAAAAAACCCTGACTTTTCCCATTTTTGATAAATTTTATCTTCATAATCTTGCGGATTGTAAGCTTTGTCCATATTTTAAGATTAACAAAATTACTCTTGTTTTGCAAGAAAAATATATTAGTTCATGTTATTTTAGGCTTATTATTTTAAACTAAATGATTAAAATGCTTAACAAAAAAATAACTCTGCCATAAATGACAAAGTTATTGATATCTCAACTTATTATGAAATCCTAAATTTACTTAATAAAAGTTTGTTTACGTAATCTAATATTTTTAGGCGTAATTTCTAAATACTCATCTTCTTTCATAATACCCAAGCCACGTTCCAATGTAATTTCATAAGGAGGAGACAATTTAATAGCGTCATCTGAACCAGAAGCGCGCATATTAGTTAATTGCTTGCCCTTAATTGGATTAACCTTTAAATCATTTCCTTTAGCAACATTGCCAATTACCATGCCTTCATAAACTTCAATATTGGCATCAATATACAATTGGCCTCGTTCCTGCAAATTGCACAAAGAAAAAGCCAACGCCTTCCCTTTTGCCATTGATATCATAGAGCCAAGCTCGCTTTTAACAATTTCACCAACATGTTGCCTAAAACCAACGCCATGAGTACAAATTATCCCTTCACCTCTAGTATCTACTATAAATTCATTATAATAACCTAAAAAACCCCTAACAGGCATTTCAAAAACCATTCTAACGCCAGCATGTTCCGGGGTCATTTCTTTCATTATTCCTTTTCTCTTTGCAATTTTCTCTATAACAATCCCTTGCATTTCTTGCGGCACATCTACTGTTATTTCTTCAAAAGGTTCAAGTTTTTGTCCATTTTCTTCTTTTATAATTACAGTTGGTTGAGAAACCTGAAGCTCAAACCCCTCACGTCTCATATTTTCCAAAAGTATTGCAATGTGCAATTCTCCCCTACCATAAACATTATAATAATCGCCTAAATCAAAATCAATTTTAAGCCCAACATTTACTTCTAATTCTTTTTCCAAGCGATCTTTTATTTGTCTGCTTGTAACATATTTTCCTTCACGTCCAGCAAAAGGAGAATTATTTACTAAAAAATTAAGCGAAATGGTTGGTTGATCTACAAAAATAGCAGGCAAAGCTTCTTGATCAGCGCTAACGCAAATAGTTTCTCCAATATCAATATTAGGTAATCCTGCAATCATTACAATATCACCTGCAACAGCCTCTTTTACTTCTTTTCTTTTTAATCCCTCAAAAGTAAAAAGTTTAGTAATTTTGCCCGTTCTAATTTCATTTGTTGAAGTTTTAATAACTACATTATCGGCTTGCTTAACAGTTCCTTCATAAATTCTGCCAATAGCCAAACGACCAATAAAATTATCATAAGCCAAATTAAACGGCTGAATTCTAAGCAACGACATTAAAGCATCTTTAGTTGAAGCTGGTTTAACTTTTTCTAAAATAACATCCAACAATGGATTTAAATTATCGCCATGATCTTCTATATTTCTTTTTGCAATACCTTGTCTGGCAATAGCATAAACAGTTAAAAAATCCAATTGTTCGTCGTTTGCGCCTAAATCAAGAAATAATTCATAAATCTTTTCCAATGTCCACCCTACTCTGGCGGCAGGTTTGTCTATTTTATTAATTACAACAATTGGTTTTAATCCTAATTCTAAAGATTTTTTTAAAACAAATTTAGTTTGTGGCATTGGTCCTTCTTGCGCGTCAACAACTAAAAGCACAGAATCAATAGATCTTAAAACTCGCTCCACTTCTGATCCAAAGTCAGTATGTCCTGGAGTATCAACAATATTTATTTTTGTACCTTTATATAAGACAGAAGTATTTTTTGAATAAATTGTTATTCCTCTTTCCAATTCCAAAGTATTTGAATCCATGCTTACTCCCAACTCAACCATTCCTGTTTGGCGCATTAATGCATCAGTTAAAGTTGTTTTTCCATGATCTACATGGGCAATAATTGCAATGTTGCGTATTTCCATAAAATTTTATAATATGTTATTAAGTACTTTTTAATTATAAATTTTCAAATTTTTTTATTTTAAACAAAAAACTGCCGTTTGGCAGAAATAATTATATTAAAAATAACGCTTAT
>JAHJAP010000041.1 GCA_018813805.1 Patescibacteria group bacterium | reverse complement strand
TGATACTAGCCTAATAACACTGGCTTATGAATTTGCCAAAAAAGCTCATGCAGGCCAGCGCAGAAAAAATGGCGATCCTTATATCCAGCACTGCTTGCATACAGCCTTTATTTTAGTACAAATAAACACAGATATTAACACGATTATTGCTGGGTTGCTGCATGATGTGCCTGAAGATACCGAACATACTTTAGAAGAAATTTCCAAAAATTTTGGCGAAGAAGTTTCTGCGCTAGTAGAAGGCGCAACCAAATTAAGCAAACTAAAATATAGAGGCGTTAAAAGATATCGCGAAAATTTACGCAAAATGTTTTTAGCAATGGCACATGACTTACGAACTATTTTAATTAAGTTCGCTGATCGTTTACACAATTTAAGAACATTAGATTCTTTGCCTGAAGAAAAGCGCGTTCGTATTGCTCATGAAACTTTAGAAATTTACGCTCCTATTGCAGGGCTCTTGGGTATTTGTCGCATTAAATATCAAATGGAAGATATTTGTTTTAAATATTTAAATCCTGAGGAGTATAAAATATTAGAATATAAATATGAGGTAGAAAAAAAATTTGAAAATAGCCAACACATCCAACGAATGAAAAATATTTTAAGCGAACAGCTTAAAAAAACAAAAATGAATTTTCAAATCACTAGCCGCTTTAAAAATCTTTATGGTATTTATCAAAAAATGCAAAAAAAACATCGTAAATTTGATGAAATCTACGATGTTTTTGCTTTACGAGTTGTTGTGCCAACTATTTCTGATTGTTATAAAACACTAGGCATTATTCATTCACTCTGGCGCCCCAATCTTAATCGTTTCAAGGATTACATCGCTGTGCCAAAGCCAAATGGCTATAGTAGTTTGCAAACTACTATTTTTGGCCCAGAAGGAAAAGCCACGGAATTTCAAATCAGAACTCCTAAAATGGACGAGGAAGCCAAATATGGCGTTGCTGCGCACTGGAATTACAAAATAGAAGATAATGCTAATAAAAAACAACCTGCATGGATTAAAGAAATATTAAAAATTCAACACACAACTAAAAATACTCATGATTTTATTAAACAAGTCAAATTTGATGTATTTAACAATCGTATTTTTGTTTTTTCTCCAAAAGGCGATATTTTTGATTTACCAGAAAATTCTACCCCAATAGATTTTGCTTATTCCATTCATTCTCATATTGGCAATCATGCAACAAGCGCTTTAATTAATGACTCCATCGCTCCGCTTAGTCAATCACTAAAAAACGGTGATTTAGTAGAAATTATTGTAGAAAAAAATCGTAAAAATCCTAGCCGTGATTGGTTGAAATTTGTTAAAACTAGCCGAGCCAAAGATAAAATCAAACGAGGTTTAAAAAATACCTTGTTAAATAATATAAGAAAATATATATCTAAAATATAAAGGGTCTATCGCCAAATTAAGCTGCCACCTGCGCTCATGGCTTTATTTTTTTACCATCTTCTTCTTGGTTCATCTTTTAATTTACCTATTTTTTTAAGATACTCTCTTTTAGCACCCAATTTTTTACCAATCAAAGCTCGTTTTTTTGTCTGAGCTTTATTAATTTTTGGCTGGACATGCTGAGCAGAACGAGCTTGCTTTAATTTACCACTTTGTTGAAGTCTTTTATTAAAACGACGTAAAAAACTTTCAAAACTTTCTCCTTTTTTTCTTTTAAATTCAACCACAAATCCACCTGCCTTTCTAGAAAATTATTTATTATTTAATCTTTTATCAATCTCTTCCTTAATTTTTTTATAATCAACTACTTCTTGAACTCCTGATTCCATATCTCTAATTAAAATCGTCCCATCTATAACTTCTTTTTGACCAATAATTAAACTATATTTAGCCATTAACTTATTGGATGTTTCTAATTGACTTTTTAAACTATCTTTAGTAAAATCCTGTTTAACTCGCAAGCCTGCTCGACGAAATTCTTCAAATAATTTCATTGCCTTATGCCTAGCTTGATCTCCTAGTTGAGCTATAAACACGTCAACTTTTTTTTCTTCTTCCATTGGAATGTCTTTTTCTTTAATTTTTAAAATAGTTCTTTCAACCCCTATACTAAAACCACAAGCGCATGTTGGTCTACCTCCCATATATTCAATTAAATCGTCATATCTACCCCCTCCCACAAGCGCTGACTGACGGCTTAAACTAATATTATTCTTTTCAGCGCTAGTTGGCCAAATTTCAAAAACAGTTTTAGTGTAATAGTCCAACCCTCTAACTAAGTAAGGATTTAAATTATAAGAAATATCCAACCCATCTAAATATTCCAAAACTTTTACAAAATGATTTTTACAATTTTCGCATAAATAATCAACAATTTGCGGAGCCTCCAAACTAATTGCAATACATTGCTCCTCCTTACAATCAAGTAAACGCAAACTATTTTTATCAAATCTTTTTTTGCAATCATTGCATAATTTAGCTCGCTTGCCTCTTTCTTTGTAATAACTTTTTAATTTATTTATATATTTTTTTCTACATTCTTGACAGCCAATGCTATTGATTTGTATAATTACTTCAATCTGCAATTCTTTAAAAAAATTATAAGCAATTAAAATCAATTGGACATCGGCTATTGGGCTAGCCTCGCCAATACATTCCAAATTAATTTGAGAAAACTGACGTAAACGACCAGCCTGTGGTTTGTCATGACGGAAAACTGGACTTATACAAAATAATTTAACTGGTTGTGGCAAATTAAACATTCCATGCTCTATATAAGAACGAGCTATACCAGGCGTAACTTCAGGACGGAGTGCTATTTTATCTCCATTTTTATCAACAAAATTAAACATTTCCTTGACAACAACATCGCTGGTTTTGCCAGATGAACGTTCATATAATTCTAAATTTTCTAAAATTGGCGTCTCTATTCTTTTAAAGCTATATGCCATGGCTAATTCAATCCCTTTTTTACTAACCAAATTCCAATATTTATATTCATCAGATAAAATATCTTTCATTCCTTTTAAACGAAAAAAAATTTTCTCTTTTTTATATTCATCAATATTAATTTGTTTAATTTTTTCTTTATTTTTGGCAATTCTTGACATATATAAATTTCTAAATTAATAATTATATTGTGGAACTAGAAATAAATTTATTTTATTAAATGGCCAGCCACGCAACAATACTCGACCAACAATAAGATTTTTTTTGACTGCTCCAAAACTGCGAGAATCTTTGGAAAAATTTCTATTGTCGCCTAAAACATAGTATTCATCATTGGCCAAACTAACTGTCTCGTTATTTAAATTATAAGTTTTTGCATTACTATTTAAATATACTTCTTCTATTTTTTTCCCCAGCAAATTTTCTTGATTAAATATATAAACTTCGCCATCTTTAATCTGTATTTTCTCGTTAGGCAAACCAATAAGTCGTTTAATAAAATATTCTTGCTGATTTCTTGGATATTTAAAAACTACTATATCTCCGCGTTTAGGCTGATTAAAACGAAAACTAATTTCATCAACAATTAAATAATCATGATCATAAAAATTAGGCTCCATAGAAGCTCCTTTAACATAAAATGGTTGAATTAAAAAATATCTAATAGGAACAATAATAACTAGCGAAATAACAACAATTTTTATCAATTCAAAAATAAAACCTAAAAAACTTTTAATCATAAAAATTTAATTTAATAAAAAATTAGCAATAAAAGTGGTTTCAAAACTTATTTTACATTATAACAACTATTAATTTAAAAAGCAAATAAATTTGCCAAAATTAAAAAATCTTTTTATAATGAAAATACTATTACAAATATATTAAATTATGAGAACATCTAAAAAAATTAACCTGCTTGACGCTGAATTGCAATTAAAAACAAAGAAAAATGTTGATTCTTTATCAATCAAATCTTTTTCTAACAATTCTGACGTGCAAAACAATTCTGACGTGCAAAAATTACAAAAGAAAAAACCAATTAAAATTGTATCTTATTTTTTTGTTTTTATTTTAGTAGCTACGGCTATTTTTTCTATAGGTATTAATTGTACAGAACAACCATTTTTATGGATAGAAAAAATACCAATTGTTAATAGGCTAAGACACTTAGCTGAAAGCGCTGTAAGCAAACTTAAAGGAGAAAATTTAAATAGAATTAATATTCTTCTTTTGGGCATGGGGGGCAAAAATCATGACGGGGGTTATTTATCTGATACTATTATACTGACCAGCTTAGAACCTTCTACCAAAAAAATTTCCTTGGTTTCCATACCTCGCGATTTATCAGTTCCCATAGAAAATATGGGCTGGAGAAAAATAAATAATATTAACGCTTTTGCGGAAATGAAAGAAGCTGGAAGCGGAGGTTTGGCAGTCAGTCAAGCGATCAGTGATCTTTTAAAAATACCCATTGATTATTATATTAGAGTAGATTTTACTGGTTTTGCAAAAATAGTTGACGAATTGGGTGGAGTTAAAATTTATGTTGATAATACTTTAGATGATTACAAATATCCAATCTTGGGCAATGAATCAGCATTGTGGGAAAACCGTTATGAGCACTTACACATTGAACAAGGCTGGCAAGAAATGGATGGTTGGCTAGCGCTTAAATACGCTCGCTCGCGACATGGACTTGGAATAGAAGGCTCTGATTTTGCTCGCACCAAACGACAACAAAAAATACTTGAAGCAATAAAAAATAAAATTAACTCATTAACTATTTTGCTTAATCCAATAAAAATCAACAGTCTGATCAATCAAATGCAAAACAACTTTGATACTAATTTAAAAATTTGGGAAATATTGCGATTATGGAATGATTTTAAAAATACAAATTATGAACAAATAATCAATAAAGTTTTAGATAACAGCCCAAATGGTTTATTATATGATACAATAACCGATGATAAGGCCTATGTTTTATTGCCTCGCGGCGGTGATTTTTCTGAAATTCAATATATGGTAAATAATGTTTTTATTGATGCGCCAATTGATGATAAAATAAAAGTTGACCAAGAAAAAGCAAAAATTGAAGTACGCAATGGCACGTGGATTAATGGTTTAGCAAATAAAGTAGCTTTAGATTTAGAAAAATACGGATTTAATGTAGTTCGTGTTAGCAATTCCAATCAACAAAATTTTCAAAAATCAGTTATTTATGATCTAACTTATGGCGCTAAATTGGAATCATTAACTATACTAAAAAATAAAACTAATGCTAATGTTTCCTTGGGCTTACCGCAGTGGCTTCAAGATGATTTAGCTCAAGAATTAACAAAAAAACAACAGTTAATTCAACCTGATCTTATTTTAATTTTAGGCACTGATGCTGATGCTAGCCAATCAGGATTAAAAAATAAAGAAGAATAAAACTAAAAATTCAATTTTCAATTTAAAGCTTAATTTTTCAAATTTTTATTATAAATTTATGAATTATAAAGAAAACAATAACCTTTTTTCTGTTGTTATTTTTGGTCGCGCTAATGTTGGTAAATCAACATTGTTTAATACTTTAATAGAAAAAAAGCAAGCCTTAGTTGCTGACATTCCTGGCACAACGCGCGACAGTAATCTTGGCGTAGTTGATTGGCAGCGTCAAAAATTTAATTTAGTTGATACTGGCGGAATTTTAGATTTAAAATATTTAACCAACAAATTAATAAATACAAAAACAAATGACATAGAAGAAAAAGTACAATCACAAGCGCGCCAATATTTAACGCAAGCTGATTTAATTTTATTTTTAGTTGATAATAAGAGCGGCTTAATGCCACAAGACAAACAATTAGCCCTTTTTTTAAAAAAATTTATTGATTTAAATAAAATAATCTTAACAGCTAATAAGGTGGACAATCCTACTCAACATTTTAAAGCATCTGAATTTTTTAAATTAGGGCTAGGGCAACCGCAAACAATTTCCGCTGCCAATGGCAGTGGCACTGGCGATCTTTTAGATATTATAGTTAATAAAATCAATCAACAAGACAAAACAAAAAATACAACTATAACAAAAAATACTGAGGAAGAAGAAAAAAAGGATCAAAATAAAAATATTATCAAAGTCTGTATTATTGGCAAACCCAATGTTGGCAAATCCAGCCTTTTAAACTCCGTCTTGGGTTATGAGCGAGTGATTGTCAGTCCGATTCCTCATACCACTCGCGAACCGCAAGATACTGAAATTAATTATCAAGAAGAGTGTGTTAAATTAATAGACACTGCTGGTATTAGCAAAAAGGGCTCTAAAACTAAAGGATTGGAAAAATATGGTATAGCCAAATCTTTAATTGCCTTAAATAAAGCCGATATTGCTTTATTAGTTCTAGATATTAATAAAAATATTACGCGCCAAGACGCCAGATTAATTGAAGAAATATTAAGTCGTTGGAAAAGTTTAATTATTATTGCCAACAAATGGGATTTAATAAAAGAGCGCGATACTAAAAAATATACTGAATACATTTATACTAATCTGCCGTTTGCTCAATTCGTGCCCATACAATTTACATCAGCTTTAACCAATGAAAAAGTAAAAAAAATATTAGATTTAATTTTACAAATTTCTAAAGAAAGAAAATTAGAATTAAGCGATTCTCAATTAGATAAATTTCTTTCTCGCATTGTCAAAATTCATCGGCCATCAAAAGGCAAGGGAGTTAAACATCCACACATTTATGAGTTTAAACAAATAGCTAATAATCCTCCGAAATTTGAGTTGCGCATTGGTTTAAAAGAAGATTTACATTTTTCTTATTTACGTTTTATTGAAAATCGTTTGCGAGAAAATTTTGGATTTAGCGGCACGCCAATTTCCATAAAAATAAACAAAGGAAGGGAAATTAAATAAATTTTTAATTTTAATTTTAATTTTTTA
>JAHJAP010000040.1 GCA_018813805.1 Patescibacteria group bacterium | reverse complement strand
CAAGATATTTGAAATGTACGCCACCGGAGCATACACGCTTCATTCTCTCGCAAATTGGTGCAAAGAACATGACTTACGGGGTAATCTCGGCAAAGAGATAGCGTTGAGCAATATGCAAAGTATTCTACAAAATATTTTCTATATTGGACTTATGAAATATGGTGGGGAAATTCATGAGGGACAGCACGAGCCGTTAATCTCAAAGAAACTTTTTGATACTTGCCAAGAAGTGATGAGCAAGCGCGGAAAATTCCACCATGTGCGAAAAAATGATTTTGCTTTTCTTGGCCTTCTAAAATGTTCCTCTTGCGGTTGCTCGATTACTGCCGAAAAACAGAAAGGTCATAACTATTATCGTTGCACCAAGAAAAAAGGTTTGTGCCAAGAAAAGCATTATCTCCGCGAAGAAGCACTTACCAAACAAATCACTTCTTATCTTCAAAAAGTTTCTTTGTCGAGCCAAGACACCGAGAAAGTTTTGGCGGCGTTGGACAGTGAACAGGATAAAGCGAGAGAGGACGCACAAGCCGAGGTGGGTATTTTGAAAGAGCGGCTAGCGCAAATTGAGGCAAAACTTCAAAAGTTGTTGGACATCTATCTTGCAGACGCTTTATCCACAGAAGAATACGCCGCCAAAAAGCAGGAATTGTTATCGCAAAAAATGGAGTCTCAGGAAAAAATTTGCGACTTTGAGCAAAAAGGATTGTCTTGGCTCGAACCGGCTCGTGAGTTCGTAAAATCCTTAAATCAAGCCGCTAATCTGCTTTCCTCTCCCAATCCTTCCCAAATGACAACATTTCTGAAAAACATCGGCTCGAACCATATTTTGCGAAATCGTGAATTCGTTTTTACCCCCCCAAAATTGAATACGAATTAGTCGCCGAGCGAAGCGAGGCGAACCAAAACTCTTTGACTTTTCCTGTCTGGTACACCCAGTAGGAATCGAACCTACATAACCAGCTTAGAAGGCTGGTGTTCTATCCATTGAACTATGGGTGCGTATTGGGTCTGTCGCCGAATACCGTATTCGGTATAAAATTCCAAATTTTTGTAAATTTTGTTAAAAACTTTTTCGCTAATATAACCATATTCCCTCAAAACTTTTTTAAAAAATTTCCTAAAAATTTGAAATTTTATACTCGAAAGAGTATTCGGCGACAGACCCGTATTGAATGAGAAGTTTTAAAAATTATGGAATTTTATGCTAAATATGACCTTAGCAATAATCTTAGAATAACAAAAAAAGTATGTTTTTGTCAAAATAACGGAAAACTTACTTTAATTTAATTAGTAATTATTTTTTTTCTTTTCCCATGAAAGGCTTTGTGAACATCACGTAATTGTTGGTCGGTAACATGAGTATAAATTTGAGTAGTTGTAATAGAAGAATGTCCCAACATTGTTTGAACACTCCTAATATCTGCGCCGTTTATTAATAAATCAGTGGCATAACTGTGGCGCATTGTGTGAGGCGTAACTTGTTTTGTAATGCCAGCGATTTTAGCGTATTTTTGCACTAGCCGTTGGACGCTTCTACATGTTAATCCCAATTCTTTTTCTTTATTAGTAGCTTTATCATAACTAATAAATAAATATGGATTAAAATCCTGGCGTGTTTTTAAATATTCTTTTAACCAGTATTTTGCATTAGTTGATAAAAAAACAATACGTAATTTTGATCCTTTGCCGCGAACAGTAAATTCATCTTTTTTTAAATTTACATTTTCAGTTTTTAATTTAGTTAATTCAGAAACGCGCAAGCCAGTAGAAAATAATAATTCTAAAATTGCCTTATCTCTTTTTTTAATAATTTCTAATGAATTAATTTCTAAAGGAGCTGCTAGTATTTTTTCTAAATCAGATCCTTCCAAAAAATCCACTTGCCGTTGTTCTTGTTTGGCTAATTCTATTTTACTTGGCTCTAATGATTTAATATCCATTTTAATTAAATATTTTAAAAACCCGCGCAAGGCAATTAAATGATAATTTTGCGTATTTTTTTTTAAATTTTTATTTTTATTATTAATTAGACGATTTAGCCATAATTTATATTTATGAACTAGCTTTTTACTGATTTTAGCTGGCGTGACAATATAATGTTCTTGTGTAAATACTGAAAAACGCTTTAAATAAAAAGAGTAATTTAAAATTGTTGCTTTAGATAAGCCTTTGTTAACTTCTAAATATTCTAAAAAGTCAATTATATATTTATTCATATATTTTATTTTACGACACCTTGCGTTTTTTTTCAAATAATGTTATTGTTAATTCATAATTTTTTAATGTACCCATTCTTGGTCAAGGGCTTATCTCCTTGTCTCGGTTAGGGCGAAAACAACAATGTTAGATAAAAAAACTAAACAGAGGGTTATTGGCAAATTTAAGATTCATGAGACTGACACAGGATCTTCTCAGGTGCAAATTGCCATTTTAACTGAAGAAATTAAAAAATTAATTGAACACTTGCAACAACACAAGCATGACCATTCTTCTCGCAGAGGGCTTTTAAAAAAAGTTGGAGAAAGGCGTTGTTTATTAAAGTATTTGCAAAAAGAAGATGAAAAAGCATTTTATGAATTAGCCAAAGAGTTAAAATTAAAAATCGCTAAAAAAATGATTGAAGAAGAACAAGAAAAATTGCGCTTAGAGCAAGAATTATTGGCTCGACAAGAAGCTAAAATTAAACTAGCAGCAGAAGAAAATTCTGAAGAAATTAAAAATAAAAGTAATTTAAAAAAGGAAGATGAAAAATAAATAGTTTTTTATTTTATTATAATATGATTAAACACAAAGAACAAAGAGTTGGAGTTTTGGTTGACGTATCCAACATGTATCATTCAGCTAAAAACTTGTTTAAAAAACGAGTTAATTTTAAGGAAATTTTAAAAGAAGCTATAGCTGGGAGAAAATTAATTCGCGCTATAGCGTATGTTATAAAAACAGAAACCGAAGAAGGAATATATTTTTTTGAAGCATTGAGTCAGCAAGGATTTGAGGTGCAAATGAAAGATTTACAAATTTTTGCAGGTGGCGTAAAGAAGGCTGATTGGGATGTTGGCATTGCCGTTGATGCTATTAAATTAGCCAGTAAGTTGGATGTAATTATTTTGGTTACAGGAGATGGTGATTTTATTCCTTTAATTAATTATTTACAGAATACTGCTGGTTGTTTGGTAGAGGTTGTGGCTTTTCGTCAAACAGCTTCAGGAAAATTAATTGAAGAAGCTGATGATTTTATTAATTTAAGTGAAAATAAAAAATTTTTATTAATATAGATAATAAATTTGGCTAATAAACAAATAGTACTGTGGAATTTGCCATAGTTCTGTAGTTTATTGGCCAAGCAAAAAAATTAAAAGTTTTAAAAAATTATAACTTTTAATTTTTACAATAAATTTTATGAATAAAGAACAAATGTTTTCGTGCGAATGGCTTGGCCGCACGCTCACTATTAAGACAGGCAAATTAGCTAG
The DNA here is from genome assembly GCA_018813805.1 of Patescibacteria group bacterium. Taxonomy (GTDB): domain Bacteria; phylum Patescibacteriota; class Patescibacteriia; order Patescibacteriales; family GWC2-42-12; genus JAHJAP01. The sequence continues at coordinate 5,626 of JAHJAP010000040.1, read as the reverse complement.
ACAGGCTGACGCAGCAGTAACTGTACAATATGGAGATACGGTTGTTTTGGCTACTGTTGTTGAAGCTAAACAAGAACGCGAAGGTATTGATTTTTTCCCTTTAATGGTTGAATTTGAAGAAAGACTTTATGCCGCTGGTATTATTAAGGGCTCACGTTGGATTAAGCGCGAAGGCAGACCATCAGATGAAGCAATTCTTACTGCCCGTATGATTGATAGAACAATTCGGCCGCTTTTTTTTGATAATTCTAAAAAAGACATTCAGGTTGTGATTACAGTTTTGTCAGCTGATTTACAAAATGATCATGACATTGTTTCTTTGGTTGCGGCTTCAGCTGCTTTGTCTATTGCTGGAGTTAATTGGAATGGACCAATTAGCGGTGTGCGTGTTGGGCGAGTAGATGGTAAATTAATTTTTAATCCTACTTATATTGAACGAGAAAAAAGTGATTTAGATTTAATTGTAGCTGGAACTGAAAAGAAAACTATTATGATTGAGGCTTGCGCTAATGAAGTAAATGAAGAAAAAATGTTTGATGCCATCGTAGCCGGACAAAAAGAATTGCAAAAACCCTTTGAACTTATAAAAGATTTTAAAAAAACCGTTGGCAGTAAAATTAAAATTTTAACTAAAAAATTAGTTAGCGAGGATGAAGCTAAAAGCCAAATAGAAAAAGAAAAATTTATTATTATTGCTAAGAATTGGCTTAATAATAATATTAAAAAAATTCTTTTTGATAAAATTTATTATTTTAAAGGTGAACGTAAATTAGCTGTAACAGCTATTAAGGAAGGATTGGACCAATTTTTATTTGATCAAGGAATAAATAAAGATTATAGAAAAGCAATAATTAATGACTTAGTTGATACTATGGTTGAGTCTGAAGTTACTACAGCTATTTTAGAAGACAAGCACAGGGTTGATGGCCGAGCTTTGGATGAAATTCGTTTACTTGAAGCTGAAACAGGCATTATGCCACGTATTCATGGTTCAGGTTTTTTTCAGCGCGGCGAAACGCAAGTTTTATCAATTATCACATTAGGCGCACCCGGACTAGAACAATCATTGGAGGGCATTGAAGGCGTTGGAAGTAAAAGATATATGCATCATTATAATTTTCCTTCTTTTGCTACAGGAGAGGCAAAGCCTGTTAGATCAACTGGTAGGCGAGAAATTGGTCATGGTATTTTAGCTGAAAAAGCTTTGCTTCCGCTTTTGCCTACTAAAGAAGAATTTCCTTATATAGTACGTGTTGTTAGTGAAACCTTGGGTTCTAATGGTTCTTCATCAATGGCATCTGTTTGTGGTTCTAGTTTGGCCTTAATGGATGCTGGTGTGCCTATTAAAAAAGCTGTGGCAGGCATAGCCATTGGGTTAGCTTCTAATAAAGATATGAGTTGTTGGGAAGTTTTAACTGACATTCAAGATTTAGAAGATGGCCAAGGTGGTATGGATTTTAAAGTTGCTGGCACAGTTGATGGCATAACAGTTATTCAACTTGATGTTAAAACTGATGGATTGACAGAAGAAATAATTTTAAAAGCTTTAACTGCTGCTAAAAAAGCTAGATTAGAAATTTTAACAGTGATGAATAAAGCCATTGTTTTGCCAAGACCAGATTTATCGCCTTATGCACCGCGTATTACAAGTTTTAATATTCAACCTGATCGTATTAGAGAAGTTATTGGTCCTGGCGGCAAGATTATTAATGAAATTATTGCTGCTACTGGTGTTTCCATTAATATTGATGATGATGGGTTGGTTATGGTTTGTGGTACTGATACTGTTAAATGCACTAAAGCGATTGAATGGATTAAAAATATTGTTCGTGAATTTAAGGTAGGTGAAATTTTTACAGGTAAAGTTATTAAAATGCTTGACTTTGGCGTTTTTGTGGAATTAACTCCAGGGCATGATGGCATGGCACATGTTAGTGAGTTAGCTCCTTATAGAGTTGGTCAAGTAAGTGATTTTATTAATATAGGCGATGTGGTAACTGTTAAAATTAAAGAAATAGACGATAAGGGTCGTGTTAATTTAACACTAAAGGGCTTAATAGAAAATGAACATTTATGGAAAAATGAAAAAGGCAAAGAACAAGGCTTTATTAAGTCGCGTTTTGATAATAATAGAAGCAATGGTAATTTTCGAAAACGTTTTTAGTGGTTACAATAAGTAATAAAAATTTTTAAGATTTTATGCTTAAATCAGAAATTAGAAAAGATTATTTATTAGATAAATACGTTATTATAACGCCTGGGCGTATTAAACGGCCACACGATATTAAAGAACAGAGTATTATTTTTCGTACAAGCGAATGTCCGTTTTGTCTAGAAAACGTTAATTCTAAAAATATTATTGATAGCTTAAAAAATTTTGAGAAAGATCAGCAAATTTTTGGTTTAAAAAATCTTTTTCCTGCCGTTAGCATTGACAATCCAATGGCCTATGGAATGCAAGAAGTAATAGTGGAAACACCTAATCACGATAAAGAACTTTATAATTTGTCAGAAAAACATATTGAACAGCTTTTGCGTTTTTATGCTCAGCGGACTTTAGCAATTAGTCGTGATAAAAAAATTGATTATATTTTATGTTTTAAAAATCAAGGCTCAAAAGCAGGCGCTTCTATTGTTCATGCTCATTCTCAAATTTTAGCTACGACTATTTTACCACCTGAAATTAAAAAAGAATTGTTGTTGGCTAAGGATTACACAAAAAAGCATTCTCATTGTCCTTATTGTGATATTATTAACAAAGAAATGAAGAGTGAAAGAAAAATTTTTGAAGATAAAAATATTGCGTCTTTTACGCCATATGCTAGCCAGTATCATTATGAAGTATGGCTGTTTACTAAACGTCATTTAGATAATATTGCCAAGCTAAATGATGGCGAATTTATTTCTTTGGCAAAAATTCTTAAAAAAGTGTTGGTTAAATTATCCCAACTTGATTTATCATTTAACTTTTTTTTAGATCAAGTAATTTCAGATAAAGATCAGCATTTTTATTTAAAAATTCAACCACGCGACAGTATTTGGGCAGGAGTTGAACTTGGCTCAGGCCTGGTTATTAATTCTGTTGTTCCAGAAATAGCAGCTAAATATTATCGTAAATGATTAAAATTAGATGGACATAAGCAAATTAAACCAAACTCTAATTGAAGAACCAATTTTTAGACTTAAACAGGCCAAGCGGGCTGTTTTTGTTAATTTAGTTGATAACTGGGATCAAACAACTAATTTTTCAAAAAAATTAAGAGATGAACTTAATAAAAATTGTCCAATATCTATTAAAGCTGAATTTTTAAAATCAATCAAAAGCGATTCTTTAAAGGCATTAATAACCTTGAGCGATGGATTAAAAATAGAAACAGTTCTTTTGTCGCATGGCGTTGGTCGCAACACCATTTGTTTATCTTCTCAGGTAGGTTGCGCTATTGGTTGTTCATTTTGCGCTACTGGTAAAAGAGGTTTTAAAAGAAATTTAACAGCAGAAGAAATGATTGAGCAAATTATTTTATTTGCCCGTTTATTAAAAAAAAGAAATCAACGAGTTAATAATGTGGTTTTTATGGGCATGGGCGAGCCATTTTTAAATTATGATAATGTCTTGAAAACAATTAAAATTTTAAATAATAAAGATTATTTTAATATTGGGGCTAGACATATTTCTATTTCAACTATTGGAATAATAGATGGTATTAAAAAATTAGCTACTCAATCATTGCAAATTAATTTGGCAATTTCTTTGCACGCGCCAAACAATAATTTGCGCGCTCAAATTATTCCTATTAATAAACAATATCCTTTAGATAAAATTATTAATGCTATTAATTATTATATTAACAAAACCAACAGGAGAGTGATGATTGAATATGTAATGATAAAAGATTTTAATGATTCAGTTGAACAAGCGCGTCAGCTAATTGAATTGCTTAAACAAATTAGTAAGCCGTTATATTTTGTTAATTTAATTTTTTGCAATTCAATAACAGAATTTAAACCATCAGAAAAGGATAAAATTAAACAGTTTAGAGAAATTTTAGTTAAGCAAAAAATTGAAACAACATTACGTTATAGTTTTGGTCAAGACATTCAAGCTGCTTGCGGACAATTAATTGGATCATAAAGGGTCTGTCGCCGAATACCGTATTCGGTATAAAATTCCAAATTTTTGTAATTATTATTTATTTTAATAGACTAATGTATTGACACTTTTTTTTAACAATGATAATATTAATATATTGAAGGCTAGTTGTTTTATAACATACTAGCTTTTTCTTTACCCTTTTATTTATTATTAAACAAAATATATGTTTGCAGAAATAGTTAGTGCAATTAAACAAGTGTGTGATGAAAAAGGATTAAGTTATCAAGCAGTAATAGAAACAATTGAGTCAGCTTTGGCTGCTGCTTATCGTAAAGATTTTGGCGAGAAAAATCAAAACATTAAAGTTGTTTTTGATCCAGAAACCGGGAAATCCAAAATTTATGATGTTAAAACTGTTGTTGAAGATTTATTATTACCTGATGCAGAAATTGAAGATAAAAAAGTTAATGAACAGATTAACGCAAAAAAATCAGAGGATTTACTTGCTAAAACTGATTCATTAATTGATAAAGAAGTAAAAAAAGATTCATATTCGGAAATTTTAGCGCAAGAAGAAAGAAAATTTAATTCTAAAACGCAAATTCAATTAAGCGATGCTAAGTTGCTTAAAAAAACAATTAAAGTTGGTGATGAAATTAAAACTAAATTAACAGCGCCAGATAGCTATGGCAGAATGGCGGCTCAAACAGCCAAGCAGGTTATTATTCAAAAACTAAGAGAAGCTGAGCGTGATATGGTTTTTAACAATTTTAAAAATAAAGAGCATGAAGTTATTGTTGGAGTAGTGCAAAGAAGAGAGGGGAGAATAGTATTAATTGATTTAGATAAAGCTGTTGGCGTTTTACCATCAGAGGAGCAAATTTATGGAGAAAAATATAATTCTGGCGATAGAATTAAAATTTATGTTAAGGCAGTTAATTTAACTCCTAGAGGTTCAGAAATAATTTTATCCAGAATTTCAGATGAAATTTTGAAAAAAGTTTTTTATTTAGAAATTCCAGAAATTTCCAATGGTTTAGTTGAAATTAAAGCAGTTGTTAGGGAAGCAGGCAATCGTTCTAAGGTGGCAGTATTTGCAATAGGCGACAATGTTGATCCAATTGGCTCTTGCGTAGGGCAAAGAGGAGTTAGAATTCAAACTATTATTAAAGAATTAGGTGGAGAAAAAATTGATATTATAGAATATAATGAAGAGCCAGCTAAATTTATTAGCAATGCCTTGTCACCAGCTAAAGTTTTGGAAGTTAATATTGATAATCAAAAAAAACAAGCCATTGTTAAGGTAGCTGATGATCAATTATCATTGGCTATTGGAAAAGATGGTCAGAATGTTAGACTAGCCGCTCATTTAACTGGTTGGAAATTAGATATTGTTAGTGATAAAAATAAACAAGCAGAAATTGCAACAGCAGAAATAGCTAAAACAACTGAACCAACAGAGCCAACTGAACCAACAGAAATAATTGAAGAATTAATTAAATCAGAAGATTAATTTTTATAATTTTTAATTTT